>NZ_JCBAMT010000013.1:0-106639 GCF_059760445.1 Achromobacter sp. D7-1
GTCTCATACCGGCGGCGGCCTTTTCGTATTTATTAAGCAGGAGATGCTTGCCTATGAGCACGCCGACCAATGATGACAGCCATCTGTGGGTGACGTGGGACGACTACAACCGCCTGATCGAGCGCCTTACCTTGCAGGTGCATCAATCGGGTTGGAAGTTCGACAAGATTCTTTGTCTGGCGCGCGGCGGCATGCGCGTCGGTGATGTTATGTCCCGTATTTTTGATGTGCCGCTGGGTATCCTGGCCACGAGCAGCTATCGCGAAGCGGCCGGCACCAAGCAAGGCGACATGGATATCGCCCAGTTCATCACCATCACGCGCGGCACGTTGTCCGGGCGGGTGTTGCTGGTGGACGACATGGTCGATACCGGCAAGACCTTCAACAAGGTCTTCGATCACCTGAAGAGCCAATTCGCCGACATCACCGAGCTGCGCAGCGCGGTGCTGTGGTGGAAGGGCCATTCCCAGGCGACGCCGGATTACTACGTCGACAAGCTGCCGACCAATCCCTGGATTCATCAGCCTTTCGAAGACTACGACAGCCTGCGTCCGCATCAGCTCGAGGCCTGGATCCGCAAGGGTTCCAAGAGCTGAGTTTGCTTTTCCGGCGGGAGAGGGCATTCTGGCTGCCCAGGGCGCCAGACTGTCCCCCCTAGTAGTCAAAATGGCCATGACCATGCTAGAATCGCTGGTTATCGCTAAACCGAACTTGGCTTGTTACTCTCTGGGTAGTCTTTGGGTAACGGAAACAGCCAGCGGAAATCCAGGATGGGATCTGCGGTTCAGGGCTGCCAGGCAGCACTGAAGCCAGCGTCCGGCCCCTGGGTTGCGCTTTCAAGGTTCCCCGTTCGCGGTATCTGTCTCTGTTGGTATGATTTTGGTATCGACGAGGCCGTTTACGCGTACCTGGACCCGCGCAGCGTTGCTGGTAAGCAAGCCAGGTTTGTCATCAACTTTTGTTACCCTACAAGCAGGCCAATCACTTTATGCCTATCGTTCGACTGAAGGAAAACGAACCGTTTGAAGCCGCTCTGCGCCGCTTCAAGCGCACCATCGAAAAGACCGGTTTGCTCACCGAGCTGCGTTCGCGCGAGTTCTATGAGAAGCCCACGGCTGAGCGCAAGCGCAAGCACGCCGCCGCTGTGAAGCGCCACTACAAGCGCATCCGTAGCCAACAACTGCCCCCGCGCCTGTATTGATTTTTGATTCCCGAATCTATTGATTCCAGAATCATTCATCCAGGATTTGCTCGCCCGAGTCGACGTCGTCGACATAGTCGGGCGATACGTGCAGTTGAGAAAGGGCGGGGCCAACTTGCTTGGCCTGTGCCCTTTTCATAACGAAAAAAGTCCCTCGTTCACTGTCAGCCCCACCAAGCAGTTCTATCACTGTTTTGGTTGCGGAGCGCACGGCAGCGCCATCACCTTCCTGATGGAACACACGGGCGCCAGTTTCCCCGATGCCGTGCGCACGCTCGCGGCATCGGCGGGAATGACGGTCCCCGAAGAAAACCGCAGTCCACGCCAGCAGCAGGAGTCCGCGCGCCGCAAGGCCGAGGAATCCCGCCACACGCAGGTGCTGGATGCTGCTCAGGCCCATTACCTCAAGCAGTTGCGGGCATCGCCCGCGGCGATCCGCTATCTGAAGCAGCGCGGCCTGACGGGTGAAATCGCGGCCCATTTCGGCCTGGGCTGGTCGGGCACCGACCGCCACGGCTTGTCGCAAGTCTTCCCGACCTATGAGGACCCCGTCCTGGTCGAGTCCGGGCTGGTCATCGAATCCGAGGACGGGCGCCGCTACGACCGCTTCCGGGAACGGGTCATGTTTCCGATCCGCAATGCGCGGGGCAGTCTCATCGGATTCGGCGGCCGCATCATCGGCAAGGGCGAGCCCAAGTACCTGAATTCGCCGGAAACCCCGCTGTTCTCCAAGGGGCATGAGCTCTACGGGCTGTGGGAGGCGCGCCAGGCCATACGCCAGGAAGGTCAGGTCATTGTGGTCGAAGGCTACATGGACGTGGTCGGTCTGGCCCAGCAAGGCATCGCCAACGCGGTGGCGACGCTGGGTACGGCCACCACGCCGGACCATGTCAAGAAGCTGTTGCGTGCCAGCGATAAGGTTATCTTCAGTTTCGACGGCGACGGCGCCGGCCGGCGTGCCGCATGGCGCGCCTTGCAGGCCTGTCTGCCGGTGCTGCGCGACGATATTGCGATCCGCTTCCTGTTTCTGCCCTCGGAGCACGATCCCGACTCGTACGTGCGCGAACTGGGCGCGGAAGCCTTCCGCGCATGCCTGGGGGACGCCGTGGCGCTCTCCCGCTTCCTGCTGGATGAGTTGGCTTCGCGGCACAACATGAACGAAGCCGAAGGGCGTGCCAGTTGCCTGCACGAAGCCAAGCCCTTGCTGGCCGCCATTCCCGAATGCGCACTGCGCGTGCAGATCGAGCGGGAAATGGCCAAGTTGGTTCAACTGACGCCTGAGGAAATGGCTCAGGTGCTGGCTCAGCAGCCCGCCAAGCCCTTTGCGCCCGCGGCCAAATCGGGCGCGGCCGGAGGGGATGCCGGCGCGGCCGCAGCATCCGGGCGGGAGCATGAACCCGGCCATTCAGACATGGGCTACGACTTCGCCGGTCACGATTTTCATGACATTCCGGCCGATGAGTCCGATTATGCGGATCAAGTCCACCTGCCGTCCCAGGGTTCCGACTTTGGTGGCGGAGGCGGTCAGCGCGGCGGCGGCAAACAGGAATGGAAGGGCAAAAGCGACTGGAAGGGCAAGGGCGACTGGAAAGGCGGCAAAGGCAACTGGAAAGGCAAGCGCGACAACGACGTTGGCGGATTTGAAGGCCGCCGCACCATGCCTTCGCTGGCCAAACGCCTGCTGGGCCTGCTGCTGGCGCACCCTGAGCTGGTTGACTCCATGGGCGACCAGCAGCTTGAAGTCATCGACCATGGTCCCCATCTAGGTCTTGTAAGAGACTTGATCATGCTGGCGCAATCCAGCGGCGCCCGTCATGTCGGCGCGCTGCTGGAGGCGGCGGATCCGGATTCGGATCTGGCCACCGTGCTGAAGGGGCTGCGGGCCGATATCCTGTCTCAGGAAGACCTGCCGGACCCGCAAACGGAATGGGACGATGCCTTGAGGCGCATCGAGTTCGATTCGGCCAAGCTGGAGATCGCCAAACTCGCTGCGGCGGGGTTGACCACGGAAGAAGCGCGCAAGCGCTATCTGGAGCTTTCCAGCCGCATGGCCGTGCTGAAAGGTGCCGGTGTGCGCTAAATGCGCTAAAATCAAAGGTTGTCCGCCGGCATAGCGCATTTTTGGCCGGTGGGGCTGGGGCAGGCAGTTGTTTGTGCGGCGCGGTACCCGTTGCGGGACGCCGAACTTAGACAAGGTTTTGGCCTGGTGAGCTCGCGAATTGAGGTGTGTGCAGTCGATTTCTGCTTAATTCTTGCTGAATTTGGTAGTAATCCTGGTGCTGCAATCCGTGGGCAATACGAAATGCGTCTGGCAGACGGAATCTATTCCGGATGCTGGAATCTAATGGATGTATAGGGTTTGACGCGGGACCTGCGATCCGGACGCGGCGGGCGCTCCAGAAATGGAACGCCAGGCGCGCAACGGCAGAAATAAAAGCGGATGCGCGCGTCAAATTTGTTACATAGTTAATTAATATAGCTGAGCGGTGAATCAAGCAGTTCGGCGGCGGGCGTTTCCGCGTAGCGTTAGTGGTTTGGGTGCTGTGTCTACTCAGCTGCTTGGGGCCAAGGCCCGATAAGCAAGCAAAGCCTATTTATAGGCAGACAGCCCCCCCGACGCGCGCAAGCCCCCGCAGGATGAGGCCATGCACGCAACGCGCAAGTACGGTATCGCACCGGAACGGCGCCAAGCGGGCTCGCAAGAGCCAGCGCTGCGAACAACGCAGCCGTGTGGTCTCCGCCGATTCACCAGTTTTACCCGTATAACCGCCGTGTTGGGCTGCCCGTCCAAGGCGGCTTCATGCGGTGCAACATGCCCGAACGGGTTGCGACGACCACGGAAGCGACTATGACCAAATCCACCGGCAAATCCTCCTCTGCAATTGATGCGGCCGAAACCAAGGCCACCACGGCCAAGCGCGTCGTAAGCATGGCAGCGGAAAAGGCGCCCGCCAAGACGGCGGTGAAGGTCGCCAAGCCCGCCGCCAAGAAGGCGACCAAGGCTGCCGCGGCTGACAAGCCCGAGAAGGTGACGAAGGCTCGCGCCAAGAAGGCCGAAGACAAGCTCGCCGACCTCGTGGGCAGCGCGCGCCCCGTGCCCAGCGGACGCCGCCCGGGCCGTCCCGCCAAGAACGCCAACAATGATGCCGACGGCTTCGACGATTCGATGGACGGCGAGGGCGAAGTCCTGCCCGATCTGAAGCCGCCCAAGCGCGGCGGCAAGCGCGGCAAGGCCGATCCCAAGGATCTGATCGCCCGCGGCCCCGTCACGCCCGAAGAATACGAAGCGCGCCGCAACCGCCTGAAGCAGCTGATCAAGCTGGGCAAGGACCGCGGCTACCTGACCTACGGCGAAATCAACGACCATCTGCCTGACGACCTGGTCGACGCGGAAGCGATCGACGGCATCATCAGCACGTTCAGCGACATGGGCATTGCGGTCTACGACCAGGCGCCCGACGCCGAAACGCTGCTGATGAGCGAAAACGCGCCGGTGGCCTCCAACGACGACGACGTTGAAGACGAAGCCGAAGCCGCGCTGACCACCGTGGACTCCGATTTCGGCCGCACCACCGATCCCGTGCGCATGTACATGCGTGAAATGGGCTCGGTGGAACTGCTGACGCGCGAAGGCGAAATTGAAATCGCCAAGCGCATCGAAGACGGCCTGAAGCACATGGTCATGGCCATCTCGGCCTGCCCGACCACGATCAACGAGATCCTGGCCCATATCCTGCGCGTGCGCGAAGGCCAGGCCCAGATCGACGAAGTGGTCGACGGCCTGGTCGATCCGGAAGACGGCGAAGAGTACGCCGGCGCCGGCGTCACCGCCGAGGAAGACGAAGGCGACGACGGCCCCGCGGGCGGCATGTCCAGCAAGCAGCTGGAAGACCTGCGCGTGAAGGCCCTGGCGAAGTTCGACGAAGTCGGCAAGCAGTTCGAAAAAATGCGCCACTCGTACGAGAAGGACGGCTACAAGTCGGACGTCTACGTGCGCGCCCAGGAATCCATCCAGAACGAACTGATGGGCATCCGCTTCACGGCCAAGATGGTCGAGAAACTGGCGGATACGCTGCGCCAGCAGGTCGAGGAAGTGCGCCAGCTCGAGCGCGCCGTCCTGCACACGTGTGTGGACCGTGCCGGCATGCCGCGCACGCACTTCATCAAGGTGTTCCCGGGCAACGAAACCAACATGCAGTGGGTCGTCGATGAAGTGGCTGCCGGCCACCCGTACGCCGAAACGCTGGAGCGCCAGATTCCCGCCGTGCAGGAACTGCAGCAGAAGCTCATCGACCTGCAAACGCGCGTCGTGCTGCCGCTGAAGGACCTGAAGGACGTCAACAAGCGCATGGCCACTGGCGAAGCCAAGGCCCGCAAGGCCAAGCGCGAAATGACCGAGGCCAACCTGCGCCTGGTGATCTCGATCGCCAAGAAGTATACGAACCGCGGCCTGCAGTTCCTGGACCTGATCCAGGAAGGCAACATCGGCCTGATGAAGGCCGTGGACAAGTTCGAATACCGCCGCGGCTACAAGTTCTCGACCTACGCGACCTGGTGGATCCGTCAGGCCATCACGCGTTCCATCGCCGACCAGGCGCGCACCATCCGTATCCCGGTTCACATGATCGAAACGATCAACAAGATGAACCGGATCAGCCGCCAGATCCTGCAGGAAACCGGCGCCGAGCCGGATCCCGCGACCCTGGCGCAGAAGATGGACATGCCCGAGGACAAGATCCGCAAGATCCTGAAGATCGCCAAGGAACCGATCTCCATGGAAACGCCCATCGGTGACGACGACGACTCGCATCTGGGTGATTTCATCGAAGACACGTCCACCCTGGCGCCTTCCGACGCGGCCTTGCACGGTTCGATGCGCGATGTGGTCAAGGAAGTGCTAGACTCTCTCACCCCGCGTGAAGCCAAGGTTCTGCGCATGCGTTTCGGCATCGAAATGAGCACGGACCAGACCCTGGAAGAAGTGGGCAAGCAATTCGACGTCACGCGCGAGCGCATTCGCCAAATAGAGGCGAAAGCACTGCGCAAGCTGCGTCACCCCAGCCGGGCCGATAAGCTCAAGAGCTTCCTGGAAGGGCAGTAATCGTTTTTAGGGCCTCTAGCTCATGCCTGGTTAGAGCAGCGGACTCATAATCCGTTGGTGCCGAGTTCGACTCTCGGGGGGCCTACCAAGAAAGTCCTGTTAATTCAGGCACTAACAGCCGCCAGTAATGGCGGCTGTTTCTTTTCCGGCTTCGACATTGACGTAATCTTGACGTTCTCAGCGTCGTGGGACGACTTAGCGCAGGCACACGCCGCGCTGGCGTTCCAGTATGCCGAATGCGCGGCGCGACACCAGTTCGTCGTAGACGCCTGGGCGACAGGTGGGGCGAAGGCCCCCTGAACTGATGCGCGGTAACTAGGTGTTTATAATCGCCCGGGGCCATACACGGCCGGACGACTAATACATCCTACAGATTCGAAAAATACCAGCAAATGTCAGATGTGCACCTGAAGTACCGGCCTGAAATCGATGGACTGCGCGCAATTGCCGTTTTGGCGGTCATTCTGTTCCACGCGAAGGTGCCGGGAATGTCGGGTGGCTTCGTCGGCGTTGATATCTTCTTCGTTATCAGCGGCTATTTGATTACGACGATTATCGCGCGTGAGCTGGATGCCGGATCGTTTACATTCCGCGGCTTCTATGAGCGGCGCGCGCGGCGCATTCTTCCCGCACTTCTGGCTGTCTTGGTGGGCACCACTGTCGCGGCCTGGTTTCTGCAAGGACCGTATGCGCTGGTTCGCCTCGGGCAGGGGCTAGTAGCCGTTACAACCTTCGTTTCCAATATCTTCTTTTGGAACACGACGAACTATTTCACCGCAGGTCTGGACAACCCACTGCTCCACACATGGAGTCTCAGCGTTGAAGAACAGTTCTACGTCCTGTTTCCGCTATTGATGTTGGCTATTTGGCGCTTTGGCAGAGGCTCGTTGGTCTGGGTCTTGGTCCTTTGCGCCTTAGCGTCATTGGCGCTTAGCGAGGCTAGCGTTCAGACGGGGCGCTCGCTTGCCGCGTTCTACTGGTTGCCTACTCGGGCCTATGAGTTGCTCATCGGTTCGATTGCTGCCGTGGCCCCCATCGGGCAATTCCTGGTAACCCGCCCGAATGTTCGCGGGCTCGTCGGCTGGGTAGGTGCCGCCGGCGTGTTTGGCGCTATCTTGTGCTTCGATAGCTCTGTTTTCTTCCCCGGCTTATCCGCGCTGATTCCCGCCGTGGGGTCGGCCTTCGTACTCCTGGGTGCCACGCGGACCAATTTGCTGGGGCGCATCCTGTCGGTGCGGCCACTGGTAGCGGTGGGTCTTATCTCCTACAGCGCCTATCTGGTTCACCAACCGTTGTTCACGTTCGCGCACATTATTCGGCCTGGATTTGGAGTGCGAGGTAGCTTGATTCTTACCGGCTTGGCTCTGGTGCTCGGCTGGATCAGCTGGCGCGTGGTGGAGCGTCCGTTTCGCGATCGAGCGAAGTTCAAGACGGGGCCGGCGATGTGGACTGTGGGGCTTGGATCGCTGGCGGTCTTCGGGTTAGGCGTAGCGCTGTGGATCACGCAGGGCGCTGTTGTGCGCCACAACGAAGAGCAAAAACGCTGGCAAGAGTACGACAACATCGAGGCACAGACTCCTTACGTCATCCAGCGATTCAACGCCTTGGAAAAGGACTTCGACGAAGCCGCGAAGCGCCGGGTACTGGTTATCGGCGATAGCCAGGCGCAGGATTTCGTCAACTTGGCAGTCGAGGCCGGGGCTTGGAAGAACGATGAGCTACGGACAATTTACGTGCCTGCACAATGCCAGATCGTCTGGACCGACGATGACATCAGCTCGCATATCCCCGCAGCCGAGCGGCACATGTGCGCGAACGCCCGTTCGCTGAAGAAATCCACGGCACAGATTCAGAAGGCCGACGTCATTCTCTTGGTGGCAAATTGGCACATGTGGTCTGCGTCGAGACTGCGCGGCACCGTTGAACGCCTGCATTTGCGGGGAGACCAGCGTTTGTTCGTGGTGGGGCCAAAGGAATTTGCCGCACCTAATATCCGCAACATGATGCGAATGACGTCTAAAGAAAGGGCAAAAGTTCGCCATAAGCCCGATGTCACCCGATATAGCATCAACAAGACCCTGCAGGATGGTGTCGCCGGCTTTGGCGCCTTCGTCGATGTCTTTGCTGCGGTTTGCGCGAACGATGGATGCCCCACTGTCACTCCAGAGGACGAACTCATCTCTTATGACCGCATCCACCTGACCGAAAGTGGCGCGCGCTACCTTGGTCCGCTTCTCTTCAAGGACGGCGTCCTCCGGGAATTTGTCAGCGCTGAGTAATCTGCAGAGCTTGGGGATGAGTCAGCGGCGTTAGCGTGTTCTACCGCGGCGCCATCCCCTTGATGCAGGCGTCTTGTTTGCGACGTTCCTTCGTAGTTGTCGAGCAGCGTTGAAACGTATTTCTGCCCACTCTCGGGGCGAGTACCACTTGGCAGATGTTGAAGGCGAGGTTTGGCTGCTTGCGGAGGAACCTAGACTCGAGAGAGGCGTAGTTCCCGAGTTTGGATGCGTTGAGTATCAACAGAAGATCCTCAGCCATCTGTACCAGAAGCTTGTTCGATACCAGGGCTTGGTCGGTCGCGTGCCGTTGATATGGCTTGCAGCCACATTCCCCGGAAAAAAAGCGCAGGTCTCGGACTTGTCTGGGCTCTGCTCAGTTTTTCGATATTTTTACGAATGTCTCGAATTTTCGTGCATATGAAGATGGCGTTGATGTTGTTACCCGGCCCCGCTGTCCGGTTGTGATTCAACTCCATTGGGGAGGTCCGAGCGATCGGACGCGGATTGTCGATGGGCTGCGGGTGCCTGACAGGTACGATGGACAAAAAGATGATCGGCCTCCCCCATTTAGTCCGGCAATCCAATGGCAAGGCCAGGTTTGCCCAGGAGTTTCCTCCACGACGAATTGCCCGTGCGTGGCGTACCCTGGTCATGGCGGTACTCTGGCCGGCATGTGTTGCATCGCGCTTGTGGTCTGCAGGAAGTAACCAGCACTGCCGCCTAGCCTGCTACATATGGCGTGGGCCCGAAAATGGATGATCCCGCTGCAGCGGTATGCAATCTGTTGGCGGTGCGGCTTCGGCTATTTCCCATCCACCGCACGGTCGCAACAATCAATCGATCACTTCCGCGCAAGCATCCGTTGGCGCTGCGGCGACGTCGCCGACGACGGGCACGATCTTGATGGCCGCAGACGCAATACGGCAGGGGGCGGCCGCTACGCCGCAACCGGAAGCGGATATGCACAGCATTGAAATCAAAAGCCACTTCATTGGACGTGTTCGAATTGATTGATCAAGGCGCAGCCCGATAAAAGGCTGGCGGTGTCGCACGGAGTCTATTTCGACCATGTTCAGACGCCGATTCCCATCTGAAGAAAACGTGCACGCTGCATTGCGCAGGCGGCATTCTGCTATGTGTCGCCGCGCCAATTAGTGGGGAAATGCTGGCCAAGTGTAATGACACTTGCTCGCCTTGGAACAGGAGGTAACGCGGACCCCGTTTGCATGGCGCCAGAGCCGGGAAATCCCGGGTAGGATGGTGATGTTCTTTCCGGGCGTACCCGGAAGGGCGTCCAACAAAAAGAAGGAGCGCTACATGCTTGATACTTTTCCCAAGGCAGGCCGAGCGGGCGTGATCGCCGCGATGCTCGGCGTGGCTAGCTTGTTGTTTACCGGCTGCACCACGACCACCGCTCAATCCTCGGCCACGGCTGCGGAAAAGCGGCAGGAACTCGATACCGCCGCGGACGCCACCCTGAGCAAGCTTTATCAATCTTCGTCGCAGGCCAAGCAATTGGTCGAACGCGCGCGCGGGGTGTTGGTGTTCCCGGGCGTATTGAGTGCAAGCTTCATCGTGGGAGCCCAGCATGGGTCCGGCGTGCTGCGCGTGAGCGGTTCGGATACCGGCTACTACAGCATCACGGGCGGTTCTATTGGCTTGCAGGCTGGCGCCCAGTCCAAGGCCATGGTGGTGTTGTTCATGACGGACGATGCCTTGGCCAAGTTCCGCGCCAGCAGCGGTTGGACGGTCGGGGCGGACGCGACGGTGGCGGTGGCCAACGTGGGCGTCAACGGCAGCATCGATACCAACACCGCGCAACAACCCATCGTCGGTTTCGTCTTGAACAACGGCGGTCTAATGGCCGGAGTGTCGGTGGACGGCAGCAAGATTTCGCCGCTGTTGTTGTAGCAGGCGCGCGCCCTTACAGGCCCATGGCCTTTTCCCAAGGCAATTGGGGAGGCAGGGCCTGCGTCATTGCATCCACAAAAGCGCGGATGCGCGGCGATAGGTGCCGGTTCGGCAGATAGACCAGCTGGACCGGCGCGCCAGGCGCCATCCAGTCGGTCAACACCAGTTTCAGGCGTCCGTCCATGACGGCGGACTCTGCAATGAAGCTGGCCATGCGGGCGATGCCCGCGCCGGCCACCACGGCATCCAGGATGGCTTCCGGATGGTTTACGTTCAGATTGCCGCCGGGCGTGATCGTGTAGCGCTCATCGCCTTTCTGGAAATCCCATTCGTGATATCGGCCGGTCTGCCATTGGACGTAGGCCAGGCAGTTGTGCCGTTCCAGTTCGGCGGGTGTAGTCGGCGTGCCATGCGCGGCCAGATAGGCGGGGCTGGCGCACGTGACGTAGCGCAGTTGCGACAAGGTCTTGGCGATCACACGCGAATCCGCAGTGACGCCGATCCGTATGGTCGCATCCAGTCCCTCTTCAGCCAGATTGGGAATGCGGTCGCTGAAATCGGCGTTGATCGATAGTTCCGGGTAGCGCGCAGTCAGCGACAGCAGCGCAGGCATGATGACCTTTCTGCCCAACCCGACCGGCGCATGCACGCGCAGCTTGCCGCGCGGACTCTCGCTCGCTCCCGTTACTTCGGCCTCGGCGGCCTCCACTTCCAGCAGGATATGGCGGCAACGCCGCAGCAGCAATTCGCCATCGTCCGTCAGCGACAGGTTGCGTGTGGTGCGGTTGAGCAGCTTCACGCCCAGCTTGGCTTCAAGCAGTGAAACGCTCTTGCTCACCGATGCGGTTGAGATGTCGAGCCGGTGCGCCGCGGCCGTGAAACTGCCGCTGTCCGCGACCCGCACGAAATTCAGAACATGCTTGAGATGGTCTATGAGGATGTACATGGCGCTCGGGCTGATGGGTGCACGCCATCTTAGTCATTCCCACGCGGAAAGTTAAAGGTGATTTGCCCTCGGGTCCGTTTATCTGCCGCATGCCTGTCCCTACACTGAGCCGCAATGTTGGCAGGTTCAGAAGACGACACGACAGGAGGCATGGGTGGAGATCCAGAGCAGTGCGCAGGCAGCGGGCGGGCCCGAGCGGATTTATCTAGATGGGCTGGCGGCGGGCCGGTTCCAGATTCAACGTTGCGAGGATTGCAGCCAGGCGGTGTTCTATCCCCGCTGCGTGTGCCCCCATTGCGGCGGCTTGGCATTGCGCTGGTTCTCGCCTTCGGGTGAGGGAGTGGTGTATGCCACCACGACCGTGTACCGCAAGCCGGAGCAGGGCGGCGACTACAACGTTTGCCTGGTGGATTTGCCGGAAGGCGTGCGGATGATGAGCCGGGTCGCGGAGCTGGCGCCCGCGCAGGTGCGTATCGGCATGCGCGTAAGCGCCCGGATCGTGGCGGACGGCCATGCCGCGCAAGTGGTGTTCGTGCCCTCGGGGAGGACAGCATGACGCTGCGCGATTTGAGAGGCAAGACGGCCGTGGTCGGCGTGGGACTGGCCGGGCTGGGACAGGCCAGCGGCCATAGCGAGCAGGAAGTGCTGGCGCAAGCCGCCATGGCCGCGATTACGGACGCCGGCCTGAGTCTTAAGGATATAGACGGCATTACGACCTGTAGCTCCCTGTCGCCCATGTGGGCGATGTCCGTCGTCGAGTATCTCGGCATACGTCCGACCTTCGTGGACAGCACCATGATCGGCGGTTCCAGCTATGTGGCGCATTTGCTCCCGGCCATGCACGCGCTCGCTTCCGGGCAGTGCAATGCGGTTCTGGTCTGTTACGGCAGCACCCAGCGCACCGCCACGTTCAACCGTGCCGATCTGACCCGCGTGCGGAAATTCCTCGACCCGCAGCCTTACGAAACGCCCTATGACCCGCCTTTGCCGGTAGCGGCCTACGCCTTGGCCGCGAGCCGCCACATGCACCAGTACGGCACCACGCGCAAGCAATTGTCGGAAGTGGCGGTGGCCGCGCGGAAATGGGCGCAATTGAACCCGGAAGCCACCATGCGCGAACCGCTGTCGCTGGCGGATGTCGAGGCGGCGCGTCCGGTCTGCGAGCCCTTTACGGTGCGCGACTGTTGCATGGTCAGCGACGGCGCCGGCGCGTTCGTGCTGACCCGGTCCGACCGCGCGCGCGACTGCGCCAAGAAACCGGTGTACGTGATGGGCAATGCGACCGCGATATGGAACCGGCAGGTGTCGTCCATGCATGACCTGACGGTGACCGCAGCGCTTGAATCGGGCAAGCGTTGCTACGAGATGGCCGGCGTCTCCGCGAAAGACATGGACCTGGCCATGCTGTACGACGCCTTCACCATCAACACCATCCTGTTCCTGGAAGACCTGGGGTTCTGCCGGAAGGGCGAGGGCGGCGCGTTTGTGGACGATGGCGCGATCGGGCCCGGCGGGCGGCTGGCCGTCAACACCAACGGCGGCGGCCTGTCCTGCGTGCATCCGGGCATGTACGGCGTGTTTCTCATGGTCGAGGCGGTCAGGCAGCTGCGTGGAGAGTGCGGTGAACGCCAGTTGAAGGATCCGAACCTGGCCCTGGTGCACGGCAACGGCGGCACGCTGTCCAGCCAGTCCACCGCGATCCTCAGCGCGTTGCCTACGCTCTGACCGTCCAACAAGTCTGCGGTGGAGGCGGAGCAACCGCGTCACCGCCATGGGGTAAGCCATGTTGAAAAAGATCGTGCCCTCGCTGGAGGAGGCCGTGGCTGGAGTGGCGGATGGCGCCACGCTGCTGATAGGCGGGTTTGGCGCTTCCGGCGTGCCGACGGAACTGCTGCAGGCGCTACTGGAGACCGGCGCCCGCGAACTGACCATCGTCAACAACAACGCGGGCAATGGCGAGCAGGGTTTGAGTCAGCTGATCCGGGCGGGGCGGGTGCGGAAAGTGATCTGCTCCTTTGCGCGCTCGTCGAATCCCAAGAAGCCCAATGCGGCGGCGTTCGGAGAGTGGTATGCCGCAGGCAGAATCGAACTGGAGGTGGTGCCGCAAGGCACGCTGGCCGAACGCTTGCGCGCGGCTGGAGCCGGCATGGGTCCGTTCTTCACGCCCACTGCCTACGGAACCCGCTTGGCGCACGGCAAGGAAGCGCGCGTGATCAATGGCCGCGGCTACGTCCTGGAAGAGCCGCTGCCGGGTGATGTGGCCTTCGTGAAGGCGCAGTACGGCGACAGTGCGGGCAATCTGACCTACCGCTACGCCAGCCGTAATTTCGGACCCGTGATGTGCATGGCCGCGCGGATGACTGTGGCCCAGGTAGACCAGCTGGTGTCTCTGGGGGAACTGGCGCCGGAGCAGATCATAACGCCCGGGATTTTCGTTCAACGCATCGTCGAGTACCCCAATGAGTATCAATAGCCTGTCCCGCGCGCGCATGGCGCAGATCGTCGCCGACGACATTCCGCCCGCCTCATACGTCAATCTGGGCATCGGCATGCCGACCTCGGTGGCCGACTATCTGAAGCCCGAGCGCGGCGTGGTGCTGCACAGCGAAAACGGCATCCTGGGCATGAAAGGCCTGCCGCCGGGCGCCGCGGTCGACACGGACCTGCTCAACGCCAGCAAGGAGCCCGTTGCGCTGGACATCGGTGCCTCGATCACCGACCACGTGGTGTCCTTCGCCATGATGCGCGGCGGCCATATCGATCTGACCGTGCTGGGCGCCTTCCAGGTTTCCGCCGACGGCGACCTGGCCAACTGGGACACGGGACGCGAAGACTCTATTCCAGCCGTGGGCGGGGCCATGGACCTGGTAGCAGGCGCCAAACGCATCTTCGTAATGATGCAGCACGTGGACCGGGATGGCCGGCCGAAGATCGTGCCTGAATGCACCTATCCCCTAACCGGCAAGGCCGTGGTCGATCGCATCTACAGCGATCTGGCAATCCTGGACATCACGCCGGACGGACTGCATGTGCGGGCGATGGTGCGCGGCCTGGATTTTGCGGCGCTGCAGGCGCGGACCTCGGTGGACTTGAAGCTGGACGATGCATGGATCGAACTGGCGCCCTGAATTTCAGGTGGACGCCGTCATTGGAGGAAGTCATGAGCTGGACGCAGGAGTTGGACGAACTGGCACGCCGCAAGGAATATTCCCTGCGCATGGGCGGCGCGGAAAAGGTGCAGCGTCAGCATGACGCGGGCAAGCTGGACATCCGCCAGCGGATTGAACGGCTGGTCGATGGCGGTTCGTTCGTCGAGGTGGGGGGACTGGCCGGTAGCGGTGAATACGACGAGCAGGGCCGCCTGGTCCAAGTGATGCCGTCGAACGTGATCATGGGACGGGCGGCGCTGGACAGCAAAAGCGTCGTAGTCGTGGGCGACGACTTCACCGTGCGCGGCGGCGCGAACGACGGCGCCGTGGGCGACAAGATGATTTTTGCCGAACAAATGGCGTTCGACCTGCGCCTGCCGCTGGTACGCCTGATCGACGGCACGGGCGGAGGCGGCTCGGTCAAGAACATCGAGAAGATGGGGCATGCGCTGCTGCCGAAGATGAAGATCTGGGCCTACGTGGCGCGCAACCTGGCCCAGGTCCCCGTGGTGTCGCTGGCCCTCGGGTCGGTGGCCGGCCAGGGCGCCGCGCGCGTCG
Source organism: Achromobacter sp. D7-1 (assembly GCF_059760445.1). NCBI lineage: Bacteria > Pseudomonadati > Pseudomonadota > Betaproteobacteria > Burkholderiales > Alcaligenaceae > Achromobacter > Achromobacter sp. D7-1. The sequence continues at coordinate 15,146 of NZ_JCBAMT010000013.1, forward strand.
CCGGCAGCCACTACTCCGTCATGGTCAAGGACACCTCGCAGCTGTTCATTGCGGGACCTCCGGTGGTGGCCAAGATCGGCCAGAAACTGGGCAAGAACGAGCTGGGCGGAAGCGCCATACACACCCGCAACGGGGTGGTGGACGATGAGGTGGATTCCGAGGACGAGGCTTTTGCGGCGGCGCGGCGTTTCCTGTCGTATCTGCCGGCGTCGGTCTACGAACTCGCGCCCAGGGGAGCGCCTCCCGTCACTGCGGCTGAACAGGAATGGTTGCGGACCGCCATTCCGAAGGACACGCGCAAGGTCTACAAGATCCGGCCGATATTGGACACCTTGTTCGATCCCGGCACCGTGTTCGAAATCGGCCGGCATTGGGGGAGGGCAATCGTGGGCGGGCTGGCTCGGGTGGATGGCTGGCCCGTGCTGTTCGTCGCCAGCAATCCCTATCACTATGGCGGCGGCTGGGACCGGCACACCGCCGAGAAATTCACCCGTCTGGTCGACCTGGCCGAAACCTTCCACCTGCCCGTGGTGAACCTGGTGGACATCGCGGGTTTCCAGATCGGCCTGGAAGCCGAGAAGGACGGCGTGATGCGCGCCGGAGTCAGGGCGTTGACGGCGGTCTCGCAGTCAACGGTGCCTTGGTTTTCGCTGATCATGCGGCGAGCCTTCGGCGTGGCCGCGGGCGGCCATCAGAATTCCAGCCGTTTCAATTTCCGCTATGCCTGGCCTTCGGCCCAGTGGGGCTCGCTGCCGATCGAGGGCGGCCTGGAGGTGGCGTACCGGTCGGAGATCGAGGCGGCCGCCGATCCCGAAGCCAAGCGCGCGGAAATCGAGGCAAGAGTGCGTGCTTTGACGTCGCCCTTCCGTAGCGCGGAGGCCTTCGTCATCGAAGACATCATCGATCCTGCCTGCACGCGTGCGCGCTTGGTCGAGTTCGCGAATCTGGCCGCACCGCTGCGCCAGCCCGGCCAGGTGGCCACCGGATACCGGCCCTGAGGTGCTGCAGATGAAGAAGATCCTGATCGCCAACCGGGGAGCCGCCGCCGCGCGTATCCTGCGTGCCGTGAGGGCGCTGGGCCTGCGGTCCGTGGTGGTGTACTCCGAGGCCGATGCCGACCTTCTGTATGTGCGCCAGGCGGATGAGAGCTATTGCATCGGGCCGGCGCCGGCGCGGGCCAGCTACCTCAACCAGGACCTGCTGCTCGAGGTCATGGCGCGTTGCGGCGCCGATGCGCTGCATCCGGGCTACGGATTCCTGTCCGAGAACGCACAGTTCGCGCGCAGGGTGGAAATGGCGGGGCATTGCTTCATCGGCCCGTCGTCCAAGTGGATCGACGCGCTCGGCAATAAGGCGAGTGCGCGTACGTTGATGCAACGGCATGGCCTGCAGGCAGGCGGCAGCACGGGCATCCTGCCCCGGGATGACATGGCGGCAGTACGCCAGGCGGCCGAGGCGCTAGGGTATCCGGTGCTGATCAAGCCAGCGGGCGGCGGCGGCGGTATAGGCATGATCCCCGTCCACGATCCTCGGGCGCTATCTGATTGCTGGGAGCGCGCCAGCGGCATGGCCGAAAAGGCCTTCGCCAACCCCACCCTGTACATGGAACGATTCGTGCGGTCTCCGCGGCATATCGAATTCCAGTTCCTGGCGGACAGGTTCGGCAATGTCCTGTCCTTGTTCGAACGGGATTGTTCCACCCAGCGCAGATACCAGAAGGTGATCGAGGAAGCGCCGGCGCCGGCCATCGACCGCCAGGCCGTGGCCAGCATGTCGCAGCGGCTGTCGGCGATCCTGGGAGAGATCGGCTACGACGTCATCGGCACGGTGGAGATGCTGTACACGCCGGACAGCGGCTTTTCGTTCCTTGAAGTCAACACGCGTTTGCAGGTCGAACACGCGATCTCGGAAGCGGTCACCGGCGTGGATATCGTGCAGGCGCAGATTCGCCTGGCGGCGGGCGAAAGGCTGTCCTCGGTGATCGACAGGCAGCCTGTCGTGACGGGGCATGCCATCGAGGCGCGCGTCTATGCCGAAGATCCCGTGCGCTTCCTGCCTTCGCCCGGCGTCCTGAAGATGTTCGAGTTACCGCAGTCCCGTCCCGGTTTGCGGATAGAGACTGGCTATGTGCAAGGCAACCGGGTTTCCAGCCATTACGACCCCATGGTGGCGAAGGTTGTTGCGCATGCGGCCGATCGCGCCAGCGCCATCGGTGAACTGAGCAGCGCGCTTGGCCGTATGCGGGTAGAGGGCATCAAGACCAACATTCCCATGATTCTTCAGGTGCTCGGATCGGAGCGGTTCCAGGCCGGAGCAATGACTGTCGACGGCTTGCAGGAAGTGATTTCAACAGAGTCGGTAAAGGAGCTTGCATGAAAAAAATAGTCTCCAACGTGGCGGGCCGTGTGGTCGCTTGTTGCGTGGAAGAGGGCGTGCAGATTCAGACGGGCGACGAGGCGTTCAAGGTCGAGTCGATGAAGATGGAAATCCCCGTTGAGAGCGAGGCAGCAGGCCGTATCGCCAAGGTGCTGGTGGCGGTCGGCGATGAAGTGGAGGAAGGGCAGGATCTTGCGTTGCTGGATTGAGGCGGACCGCCTCTGAACCTGGATAAAAAAGCGAGGAGACAATGTTCAAGACAATCAAAAAAGACGCGCCCGCAGCTTCTGCGCGCAAGCGTCCCCTGAAGATCCTGGCGCTGCTGGGATGCGCGGTCCTGCTGGGCGCTGGTACGGCTGGCGCGCAAACGGCGCAGGGCTTTCCGAACAAGCCGGTGACCATAAACGTTCCATTCTCGGCCGGCGGCACCACCGACATCCTGGCGCGCGTGATAGGCCAGCGCCTGAGCGAGCGCTGGGGCGTGTCGGTGGTGGTCGAGAACAAGCCCGGCGCGGGCGGCAACATTGGCACGGCGCAGGTGGCGCGCGCTGCGCCGGACGGCTACACGCTGGTGATGGGCACGATAGGCACGCACGCCATCAATCCCAGTCTGTACAAGTCCATGCCCTACGACGCCATCAAGGACTTCGCGCCGATCACGCGCACCGCCATGGTGCCGAATGCCCTGGTGGTGCCTAAGAATGCGCCGTATGACACCGTGAAGGAACTGATCGCCTACGGCAAGACCCATCCGGGGAAGCTCACCTTCGGCTCTTCCGGACATGGCAGCACGCTGCACATGTCCGGCGAGACTTTCAAGATGATGACCGGGGTCGACATGGTGCACGTGCCCTACAAGGGCAGCACGCCGGCGGTGACGGATCTGCTGGGCGGGCAGATCTCGATGATTTTCGACAATCTGCCTTCAGCGCTGCCGCACATCAAGGCCGGCCGGCTGAAGGTGTTGGCGGTGACCTCGGCGCAGCGCAGCGACCAACTGCCCGACGTGCCCACCGTGGCGGAGGCCGGCGTGCCTGGCTACGAGGTTGTGTCGTGGTTCGGCCTGTGGGCTCCCGCCAGAACGCCGGACGGCGTCGTGGCGGAAATCAACAAGCAGGTCGTCGCGATCATTCAGACCCCCGATATGCAGAAGCAGATCCGCGACCAGGGAGCGGTGCCCAATCCCGATACGCCCGCGGAGTTCGCCGCCTTCATCGGCAGCGAAGGCAGGAAGTGGGCCGAGGTGGTGCGCCGCGCCAATGTGACGACCGAGTAGGAATTCGACAGTACCGCGTCTGCCGGATGACGCCGGCAGGCGCGTTTTGAGGAGACTCAGGCATGGAACGCATGATGCAAGGCAAGGTGGTGGTGGTGACTGGGGCGGGAGGCGGCATAGGTCGCGAGGTGGCCCTGCAACTGGCGGCCGAGGGCGCCAAGGTCGTGGTCAACGACATCGGGGTCGCGCTCAACGGCGACGATCTGACCGCCAGGGAGGCGCCGGTGGCGCCCGCCGATGCGGTGGTCGCCGAGATACGCGCAGCGGGCGGCGTGGCGGTCGCCAACTTCGATTCGGTGGCGACCCATGCGTCCGCCAACGCCATCGTCCAGTGCGCCATGGACCAGTTCGGACGCATCGATGGCGTGGTCAACAACGCGGGAAATCTGCGCGACCGCTCCTTTCACAAGATGAGCGAGGAAGAATGGCGCGCGGTCATCGCGGTGCATCTCGACGGCACGTTCTTCGTCAGCCGGGCCGCGGCCACGCACTTCCGCGAACAGGAGGGCGGAGCGCTGGTGCACATGACCTCGACCTCCGGGCTGATCGGCAACTATGGCCAGGCCAACTACGGCGCGGCCAAGCTGGGCATCGTGGCCTTGTCCAAGATGATCGCGCTGGACATGGGCCGGTATGGCGTGCGCTCCAACTGCATCGCGCCGTCGGCCTGGAGCCGCATGACCAGTTCCATCCCCACCGACACGCCGCAACAGCGGGACCGGGTGGAGAAACTGAAGAAGATGGAGGCGGGCAAGATCGCGCCGATGGCCGTCTACTTGCTGAGCGATGCCGCGCGGGAGGTCAGCGGCCAGATATTCGCGGTGCGCGCCAACGAAATCATGCTGATGAGCCAGCCGCGCCCGTTGCGGTCGGTGCATTTCAGCGAAGGCTGGACTCCGCAGCGCATTGCCGAGATCGCCATCCCGGCGATGCAGAAGCACTTCTACCCCCTGGAACGCTCGCCCGACGTGATGAGCTGGGATCCGATCTGACTCGGCGGCCATGGACGTGGAATTGTCTTTGGGAAAAAGGGGAGGGAAGCCATGCGCTTGAGCCATGAGCAACTGTTGAACTACGAATTGCCGGAGATCAGGCAGCGCTACACGGCGCGCGACGCCATGCTGTATGCGCTGTCAGTGGGGCTGGGACGCGACCCCTTGGATGCCTGCGACCTTGCCTATGTGGGCAGGCGGCACGATCCGCTGGTGCTGCCGTACATGGCCGTGGTCCTGGGCTATCCGGGTTTCTGGCTGAATGCGCCCGATATCGGGGCCGATACGGTGCGGCTGCTGCACGGCGAGCAGGGGATGGAACTCTTCCATCCCATTCCCGCCTCCGGCGAACTGATAGGCAAGACCCGCGTCGTCGAGGCGGTGGACAAGGGTGAAAAGGGACTGCTGCTGTATTCCGAGAAAACCTTGACGGATGCCGGCACGGGGGTGCTCATCGCGCGGACTACCGCGACCCATGTGCTCAGGGGCGATGGCGGCATGGCGAATGCCGGCAGGCAGGCGCGTCCGGCGCACGCCATGCCCGGCGGTGCGCCGGACTGGACCGTGCCGGTGCGCACCCGGCCCGAGCAGGCGCTGGTATATCGGCTCAATGGCGACTACAACCCGCTGCACAGCGATCCGCAGATCGCCCGCGCCGCGGGATTCCCGCGGCCCATATTGCATGGGCTGTGCACCTTTGGCATGGTGTCGCACACCGTTGCGAGGCAGTTGCAGCCTGAGGCGGAAGGGGCCGTGCGTTCCGTGTCGCTGCGATTTTCTGGCCCGATGTATCCCGGCGAGACGCTAAGTGTGGAGGTCTGGCGGGACGGGTCCTTCCGGGCGAAGGTCGTGGAGCGCGACGCGATCGTCATCGACAATGGAGTATTGCGGGTCGCCAGCCTCGGATAGGGCGGGCCGAATCCAGGCCGCATGTTTGAGCGCGATGCGCATTTGCGCGCTGCAAAATGGAAGAGCGCCCCAGCTCTAGATGAGTCTGAGGCGCTCCTGCCCGGCTTCGCACGCGATGGGTGTCAGACAGCCCGGCAACTCAAATCTACTGCTGCGGCATAGGTTGAGCAATAGGGAAAACCCTTGAATATTAAAGGGTTACAGATACATGCCCTCGGCGGGGCAACTGGCCCGTGTGCCGGGCGCCGCTGACGTCAGTTGCCTGTCAATGGGGCCGCGACAACTTGATCCGCCTCGGTATCCGCGAATTGTGACGCCGGAGGCAGACGCCGACACTGAAGCCTGTCTTCACAGTGCCGGAGAGCGGATATGTCAGGGTTGCGGAAGCGTCAGTTGGGACAGGGCATGACCGAATACATCTATCGCCCGGAAAACCGCATAAACAAAGGCTTTGCGCAAAGGCGTCAATTAGATGTCTAAAACTCGGCCCAGTAAGCTGTACGCTTAACCAGCCTTTTTGCTCGGGCCTTTCACCAGCTTGGGCCGCTTGTCGCGCAGGTAGATTCGGGTCGTTCGAGGATCTGAATGGCCGAGTAGGGCGCTCGGATCGATGCCTTGCGACTCTGCATCGGTGCCGGCCATCGCGCGCAGGTCGTGGAGGGTGGCGTCAGGGACGTTTGCCTTGACGGCGGCATCCTTGAAGATGCGCCAAACGTTGGAATGGAGCCTGAGATTCCCCCCGCGGCCGCCAAGCAGATATTGGGTTCTGGTTTTCGAGCCCCGCAACTCTTTGGCGCGATCAACGGCCGCCCGGAGCTCCGGCGTCCATTCGACCACAAGCCGCTTCCCTGTCTTCTGCTGCTCGAAGTACACGCCTTCGCCACGCAGGTGGTCGAGTTCGATCTTCAACACATCACCGATTCGCTGCCCAGTCAGATAGCAAATGTCCATGACGCATTGAAGCCACGGCGGGCAGCCCTTATAGATGGCCGCATACTCCGTTGGCGTGATCAACCTATCCCTCGGCTTTTGAACAAAGCGCTTCACGCTCACGCATGGATTGGCTTCGACGCGACCACGGTCCAAGGCCCATTGGAAAACCAGCTTCAGAACGGTCAGCATCCTGTTTGCGAGAGCTTGACGGTCGGCGTACCCATCAAGTAGCTCAACTACGTCGCCATGACGCACCTGGCTTGGGTAGAAGGCGGCAAAAGCCACTTTCAGCTGCGCTGCACAGTATTCGTACTGCTTGCGCGTCGATTCGGCGACGTCCTTTGTTAGAAAGGGAATCGCGGCCTCGATCAGTGCGGGCATCCCGTCTGTGGGGGCGGCGACGATACGGGCGTACTCCGTCAGCGCGCTGTGCAGGTCGGCGCCGATCTTGCGCCACTTTCCACCTTTAACGTACCAGTACGCGCCGTGTTTCAGGTATACGCACGCGGGGAGGTGTCGGTCCTTGGTTCTTGGTCGCATGGCCTAGTGCTGCCTCCATTGCTGCCCGTAGGACCACAGGGGTCCCGTCGGGGCGAATCTTGAATGGGATAGAGAGGAAGCGCAGGGCCTCAATCTGCCCCGCCTTCCTGGTCTTCCCTGTGAGTTCGATCAGCTCCTCATGTGTGAGCGTGAGCATTTCGCCTCCAAAATGAAGCCCACGCTAGGTGGGCTTGCTGAGAACTTGATTCATTCGTGTCGGTTGCCGCCATCAACGGAACCGGGGGCGCTTCGCCCTGCTCGGCATCAGCAGCCCTGCGGCGATGCCTATGATGATCGCGAGCGGGACCGCAAGTGCATAGAGTGCTGTCATGGTTGCTCCGGTTGCGCGGACAGGGCAGCGCCGGACCAGGGGAGAGAGGCATACAGCCTGTAACCGCCGCTTTGGCCTTGTTTCAGCGAAGGGCAATAAACTGCGCGCATCTTCAACCCTGAGTCTTTCATATGAAAATCCTCTGTAGCTTGGCCATCGTGGCCAGTCTGTTGGCTGGCTGTGCCGTTTACACGCCGGATGGCGCCGTGATCGTTGATCCGCATGGCGGTGGTGGTGGCGGCGGCGGGTTCTGTCCGCCGGGGCAGGCCAAGAAGGGCAACTGCTAATCGCATTGGCGGAGGCATCCTACGCAAGAGGGGCCTCCGTTTTTATTTGCGCCTCCCCGGCTACAGGGCCGCTTGCCCGAAGGTTGCGAACCGCCTGCACGACGGGGTGGACGGGTTCAGCCGCGTGCTGGGCTTCGATGCGGTCGGATTCCTTCTCGTACTCGATCAGGTAGCCCACGATGGTCCGCGCGTAGGATTCGGCCAGGTTCGGCGACATTTCATCCCATTCCGTTTCCAGGCAGTCAGCAATGGCCTGGACGCGCCAATCATCGAGCGGCGCACGCTTGGGCTTGGCTACAGGGGCGCTTGCCAGGGCGGCGCGCAAATGTCGAATCTCTTCTGCCGCTTGCTCACACGCCTCGGCATCCGAGGCATCCCATGTGTGTTTGCCTGCCGTGTAGTTCCTAGCCATGGCGCGAAGCACGGGCCAGCGTGTACCGCCAGGCAGCCCATCGGCTACAGGGGCGCGCAGCTTTACCAGCGCCTTGTGGGCTTCGTACATGAGCAGGGTGAGGCCGTTTTCACCGCCGTGCAGCCCGATCCATTGGTGAAGCCGGGCAATCACGCATTCCGGGCTGTCGTAGCCGTGCTGCTGAATCACTGCATTGACGTATTCATCGCTCAGCGGATTGGTGTCTGCCGCCTGGGCGGTGGTGGTGTGGTCGGTCATGCTGACACTCCGATTGGGCTGGGGTACGATTCGGCGATCACAGGGAGGCACGTATGGATTCGCACGCGCAATGGGAGCCTATTGAGGTGATCCTGAAGGAAGACGGCACGTTCATCTGGGTCGTTTCGTACAACAAGCGCATTAGCCCGATCGAGGTGTCGTTTATCCAAGTGAAAGGGGTCACGCCTTTTGCGAGCCGTGAAGAGGCGATTGCCGACGGAGAGCGGTACATTGCTGAGCAGAAGGCGAAAAGCAAGTAGGACGGTCATTCTCGTATCCATCACCCCTCCTGCTGCTGAGAGGCGGCCTTCGGCGCATGGACGGTGATATCGCGTTCATCGCCGCCGTCCACGCGGATATCCGTGTCGGTCTCGTAGCCCCGCGCCCGCATGTACGACAGGAGCAACGACACGAAGGCGCCCGTGGCCACCTGTAGCGCCATGGCCGGATCGCGCTGGCAGATCTGCACATAGAGGTCGGTGATCTGATCCCCCAGCGATTCAATATCGGCGGTCATGCTTCACCCCCTTTGCCCTGCTGGGCAGCAATGGCGGCGTCAACCTCAACCGGGTCGAACAGTTCATGCGCGGCGTCGAAGTCGATCCAGTTGCCCGACCGATCTTCCACCCGCTTCACGCCTCCGTGATCGCCGATCCAGAAGCTGTATCGGGGCAGCGCGCACAGGCGTTTGCGCACGGCCTCGAAGGCTGCATCGCGGTCGGTCTGCTCATCCCTACGCGCTGCCGTGGTGGAGGGGGAAGCCCAGCCGACGACAAGGGGGCGGCGGTCGACGAGTTCAGCATCTTCCGCGGTGATGGTTCGAAAGGCGCTGGAGGCCCGAACCATAGCTGACACCTTTTGTCCCGATTCCATCCAGCGTTTGGCGATGGAGACGGAGTCCGTGAAGAGGGCAGGGAAGGTGCCCTCGCAGTGCCAGCCGATGATCTGGGGCTTGGTTTCTGTGCTGGGGGCGCTCATGCGGTAGCTTCCTCTTGTTCAAGGTCTATAGGTGCCTGTGTTTCGGGGGCGGCTTCTTGTGCCTCCTTGGCGGCTTTCTCGGCGCGTTTGGCGCGGACGGTTTCGACGGCGCCGTGGGCCTGGAACAGGTTGATCAGGTCTTCGGTCTTTACCGTGATGGTGTCGGCTGCTACGCGGCCTTCCTGGATGTCGATGAGGATTGCACGCTGGTTGGCGTCCAGTCCCTTGATGAAGGAGTCCACGCCGCTGATGAGCGGGGAGACGACTTTGCGGGGGAGGGGCCGGCCCTTGATATCGCCGACCGTGGTCTTTCCGCGATTTCGCAGATACTCGCCGGCAGCTTCACCGTACTTTTCGACTGCTGCAATCGCTACGGTGGGCTTCACCAGGTCAGCCAAGATCAAGTCATGAACGTCGGTGTTAGCGTTCGCCAAGGTCAGAAGCTTGCCGACCCATACGGCTGAGACGCCTTCAATCTCTGCGATTCGGTCGTTGTCCCATTTGAAGCGGGCCAAGCGCGCATATCCGAGCGCGGTATCGAGGATGAACAGGCCCTGCGCTTTCGAACTGGAGATAACGCGCTTCGTCCGTTCGGCGTCGTTGCCTTCGAACGCAACGACGTCGATCATCACAAAGCCGTCCTTGTCCTGCAGCGGAGCGCCGGCAGCGATTGCCCGCCCGATGTTCCTGTGTCTGCGGTGGCCGTCCACGATCCAGACCCCACCTTCGGCGCGAGGGCGAACCTCAAGCGCGGGGTACTGACCACCGGACATGATGTGGCGGAACAGGCTTTCTTCGGCCGCTTCGGCCTGCTGGCGAAGTTTGCCTCCCAGGCGTTCGATTGGGGCGCGGAGGTTGAAGCCGGGTTCGACGTGCAGATCCTCATACCGGACCTGCATTGCATGGGCGCGCTTGATTTCTTTCGAGAGGATCTTCTGCCGGAAAGAAACGGGGGCGGTGGATTCGGTCATGGGGTCTTCAGGAATCAGAATTTCTTCTCGCCGCCGAGCGCTTCCACCAGCTCGGCAAGCATTTTGGCGAGTTCGCCCGTCATGAGAACCATGTCCGAGTCGAACTTCTCGTCATCGTTCTGCGCGTAATCCGCGCCTTCCTTCAGCACGTCCAGTGGCGAGACACGGCGGATATCGAGGCTTTCGGTCAGAACGAACGAAATGCGGTCGGCCCAGGTCATTGCGAGGCGCGTGCATTGCTTGCCGGACTGGATGTGCCGGCGCGCGTCCTCCGCGTCGATGGAATGCTTGAGGTAGCGGACCGCCGCGCCGCTCGTGCCAGACGAGCGCAGTTCGGTGTCTTGGTTGATGGTGAAGTTGTTGGGCGCTTCGTCTTCGGCCAGCCAGCCGGTCATGGCCGCGGCGGGCGACTGCGCGACGTACAGGTTTTCCAGCGGCATTGGGTCAACCGTCTTCGCCAGCAGGCCGATGACCTCGTCTGCCTTAGCCGATGAGGCGGTGTCGATCACCAGCCAGCGGCCCACCGGATCGATCCACACGCGTGTATCGCGGTAGATGCTGAAGGCGCGCGGCAGGAGTTCATCCATGGCGCGTTCCTTGATTTCCTTAATCTGCTTGCGGCCCGGCTTGTAGCCTTGCTGCTCTTCGATTTCCTGGGCGCGGGCCTTGGCTACTTGGTTGATCACGGTGCCGGGCAACAGCTTCTTCTCGGCGCGCAGGCTGAGCAGGAATCGGCCAGCGACCGGATGGGCAAGTTCGCCGCCTTCGCGTGGCGCTATCCATCCGATGGACTGCATTTCGAGGTTGTTGCCTGGCTGGAACGCGTGGCGCTTGAGGCCCGCCTGCAGCCTTTCAGCGTAGTCGGACAGCGCGGCGGACAACCGGTAGACCTTCAGATTTCTGAACCACATGGGTGATTAACTCCTTTGCTGGGTTTGAGGCGTGTTGCTGGCGCGCTGGCTTTCTTTTTCGGAGGGCCGGGCCGTTTGCCGGTGTGGGTGCGGCGCTTCCAGATGTTCCGGATGGCCTGGGTGCTGACGCCGAAGCATTCCGCCAAGTCGTTGCTGGGGAGCGAACCCTGAACCGAGCGGATGAATGCCGCTTCCCGACGAGAGATCGGTTTGGGAGTGGGGTCTTCCCAGATGAGGCGACTCGTCGGGGGCGCGATTTGCGGCGTCCAGCCGCTGCTGTCCCGCACGATGAACTGGATGCCGTTCATAGGATGCTCCGCAGCAGCCAGCCCAGGATCGTCGGGCCGAACAGGAAGAACGCGGCCAGCGCCAGGCTGGCAGGCCAGGCCCACAGCGGGATATCCGCGTCGTCGTTCCAGTTGCCTTTGCCGGCGTGGTCGCGGGGAGCGATCAGGGCGCCCAGCTTGCGGGCTGCCTGCTTGATCGTGATGGGGTGACGGTGGCGCACCGGGGGCGCGCTTGCGCTGATGGTGTTCATGTCGGGTTCCAGGGGTCAGCCGCGACATAGCGGCGGGTGAAGTAGTTGCCGATGGGGACCAGGGCCACCGCCACCAGGGCGAGCAGCGCCAGGCCCCACCAGATGGCGGGGATAGTTGAGGGCATGGGGATTTGCGCGGAACGCGCGGTGGTGGGCTTCGGAGAGCAGGCCGGGAAAGCAGCCAGTGGTATCGAACGAAAGTCACTTTCGCGCCGGTGACGTTGCGGCGCCGACCCGCTCTCCGAAGCCTCCCCGACGAGCGGGGCAGGATGGGGAAGTCTTACAGGTCGCCGTTGCGGTCCAGCACGTTGATGATGGACAGGACGATATCGAACAGGTCTTCAAAGAACTTGATCATGTCGTTTTCCCATGAGTGGAAAGGTGGAATCGAAAGTGGTGGGCGGACTTAAGTTGGCGGAATTTTTGCCGTTGGCATTTAGCTGTCTTGACTTCTCTAGGAGCGCTTATGTTTTCCGGCATCGGTTTCATGCTTGATTGGGTAGTGTTGGCTTTGTGGTCCGCAGGCCTAATGTTCCTTGTTGGCTTGTTGGCTTGGGGGTGCGCCAAGCTGGTGGATCAGCCCTTGGTTCGATGGGTCCTGCCTGCGGTGGCGATGGTTGCTTTGATTTGCGTACATGGCTGGGATGTCTGGTTCCAAAGCGAGCCAGCGTCTTGGATCCAGCATTTGGAAAGCCGTGGAGGCCCAACTCACGAACAGCAAATCAAGCTGATTTGGGCTGCCTTTATCGGTGGCATCGCCGGCTTTGTCCTCTCCATTGCCGCAGAAAGCTGGTACTCAGGGCGCTGGCGCTACTGAGGCTGTCTGATGCGGCTCTCGGCTCATGTCCTCATAAACGGGACATGAGCCGGGACTGTCAGGTTTGCCAGTAGGTGATGTCTTCGCGGACTGCTTCAGTCGGCGTCCATCCGTCCGGCCGGTAGTCGTCTGCCAGGGCACCGGCGAAACCCCACGCTTGCGTCAGCGTGAGGCCAGTGATGCGCCGATAGGCAAGCGCAGCGCGCATGCGCCAAATCAGCTTCAGCATGGTCATTTCCTCATTGCAGGGGATCAGTCGTCGTACTGCTCGGAAGCGGCTGACTCCACCTCGTCCGGCCCCATGTCGAATTCGAGGCGCGTGCGGCCGACGTAGAGGGCGAGCAGGGTGCCTTCGAAGCCGCCCACAGCAGTGGGAAGGGACCCAGGCGTAACCTGCTTGCCGTCCAGCTTCATCGAGTAGCAGCGGCCCTCCTCATTGAAATCAAGCCTGTAATCTGCGGCGTACTTCTTGGTCTCGCTCGTCCCGCTGCCGTAGCGGCTCCCTTTGTTCGTTTCACGGTCAAGGTAGAGGTGCGAGAACCCATACTGTTGCTCAAACAGCGCGTAGAACGCCTCGTGTTTCTCGACGTGCAAGCCGTGCCGCGCATCCTCCATGAGTTGGGAGAGTTTGACGGTGGCGGGCATGTCGGGCATCACGCTGGCGGCGGCCTTTGCCAGCGCGGTATTCAGGGCGGTCGCGTTCTGGCCGTGGACCGCGTTGCGCAAAACCTCGTTCAACACGTGCTGGAACTTCGCGACATCGGCTATTTCGATGCCGTGCGGCATCGCCGCTGCAAGCTGGTCCTTGAGAGCGGTGCGGAAGGTGCTGCGATAGCCCGTCGCGTCATCAATGGCGCTGGTAATGGCGCCGATGATGTGCTTGTCCAGGATGGGCTGCAGCTTTCCGGGTGCGAGTGCCTGGGCGACGGCTGCCTCCAGGTCGATATTGACTTTGAGTTCCATGGGATTCCTTCGCGCGGGCATGCGCTGGGTGGGGGGAGTGCTTCGGTAAGCGCTGACTCGCAGCGCTGGCCGAAACCCGCTTTTCAGCGGTTCGGTGAGTGCGGGCTACATCCAGCCCATAACAGCGCCGAGGGGTGCGAAGACGACGCCGACCGCGCGGCCGACTTCGAAAGCGGTCCAATCTGCTACTGGCAGGCTGATCTGAAAAATCTTGACGATGTTCAAGATCCAGCCAATCAGCCCTGTAATACAAAGTGCGACCCAAGCGACTGCTGCGCCCGCGAAGATGGTCTCTTTGGCATCAAACATGCATCCCTCCTTGTTCATCGGTCTGCGCCCTGTCACGGCGCAGGCAGATGGCCGGGGTTATCGTCGCCACGCCCGGCTGGGCGTTGCCTGGCCGCAATGGGTCAGGCACACAGGGCCCGGGGGCGCTGACCCCTGGGGTAGTCCTGTTTCGCCCATCCTCCCTCGCGGGGGCGGGCGGCCTCGGTTGTTAAAGAGCGGTTCTCGCCTTCCCCATTCCGACTTTGTGGCGGTGACGTCTCCCGCTTCAGGCGATGCCCTGACTGCTGGCTGCGGGTCCGTGAGGTGCATTTTTAAGAATATTAGTCGGACTGCTATTTATAGTCAACAGTCAGACTGATAATTAAAGGTGCGAGACCCTGCTAAGATCATGAATCGTTTTGTTACTCAAGGAAGAACAAGATGGGCTGGCTAACAGACAACGCAGAAAAATTCAGTCGGGCAACCAGCGATGAAAACGGACAAGGCGCCCACCCTATGTATAGGGCCCACGCAGTACAAGCGCGACAGATTGACGAATTGATTGGCTTGGTGAAGGGCGTACTGGCGGACGGGGCTATATGCCAGGGAGAGATTGAGTTCCTACTGATGTGGATGAACTCGAATCGGGATGTAAAGGATGAGTGGCCTGCGCGCGCCCTTTATCCGCGAATTGCGGAAGCCTTGGCAGACGGCCACGTAGATCCCAATGAGGAGAGTGAAATTATGTCTCTCCTGTTGGCGGTGGTCGGCGGAAATCAAGCTCCCGCTAGTGGTGAGGCAAGTGACTCCACGAAACTTCCACTATGCAGTCCTGCGCCGCAAGTTGTGTTCCCTGGGCAAACGTTCTGTTTTACGGGAAAATTCTCCAGCGGAAGCCGCGCTTGGTGCGAGAACCAGGTTCACGCAAATGGGGGGCTAGGCGTCTCTGGCGTCACCAGAAAACTGGATTTCTTGGTTATTGGTGATATAGGAAGTCGCGACTGGCTTCATTCAACCCACGGGCTAAAGATAAAGAAGGCGGTTGAGCTCAGAGAGGCCGGCATCCCGCTCAAGATCATTGGCGAAGAGCATTGGTTCAATAGCTTGGGAGTGCGGGGATGAAGCTGTACAGACCGATTTCCACTCCGTTGAGGTCTGGCCTGAGCACTGAGGAACTATGGCACGGAGAAGATGACGGGCTCATCGCTTGTTGGGAGCGAGGGCGGGAGGTCGCTATCGAGCGTGCCGCGCTTGCGGCGCAAGCGCGCGATGGTGTGCTGGTAGTGCTGCCGTGGCGTGGTGGCCTGGAGCGAAAGCTCGCTGCCGGGAAGAAGTATGGAACCCATCGCTATCTCGCGATGTGGCAGGGGTTGCGGGGTGATGCCCTTGATTTGGATACCGAAGGCGAGGTGCACCTTAGTTGTTCAAACTTTGGTACGACTGTCATTTTCACGTCCGACTGGACCAAGTTCGCTGGGGATGAATCCTAGCCAAGGAGTCAACTGCAGAGTGACAGCAGGTGGGGGCGCTACAACTTGAACCCAACCCAAAAAGCGCGCCCAATGATCTCGATCTCGGGATCATCGAAAGAAAGGTGCATGTCGGGGTAACCGCCCGCAGGATTCTCCGGTCGAGCAATGAATCCGCCGTTTCCCCTATAGAGTCGCTTTACCAGGACTTCGCCGTGGTGGCGAAAGGCATAGACCTTGCCGTTGATGATCGTGGTTGCGCCGCGATTAACCAGTATGAGGGCGCCGTCAGGAATTAGCGGTTCCATGCTGTCTCCCTTCACGGAGACAGACACAGTTTCCTCCGGATTCGCGCCCGCGTTGCGAAGAAAGTCCGCCCGGAAGGATAGGCGGCCTTTCTCGTCCTCTGACATGACGAGTTCGCCATGGCCGGCGGAAAGGCGAACGTCTAAGCGGCGCACGGGCACGAACTCTTGAGCGCCATCGTCCTCGGGTGCAGCCTCCGCAATGCGCTGGATCTCTTTTGCGAGGTCCATGCTGATGTCTTCCGGGGCGCATCCGAACAGCGCCGCAAACTTGACCAAAGCGTTGATGTTCAGCGGGATTTTGCCGTTGACATATTGGCTCACTGAACTCTGGCTGTTGAAGCCGAGCAGTGCTGCCACCGTTTCCTGAGAGGCGGATTCCCGCGAGGCTCGACGCCGAGCCTTCCATTCTTCATAGAGGGCCTTAAGGCGTGAAGCGTCGGCAAGTTGGGCGGGAGTGAGGGGCAGGGCGGGCATGGGCGCAACGTTATTAGGCAGGCTGATATTTGGCAATTAGCCGGACTGTTGACTACAATAATCAGTCGGACTAATATTTAGGGATGAATCCAATCCGCCTAGTCCGAAAAGCGGCTGGCCTTTCTCAGGCGCAGCTCGCTGCGAAGCTGAAAGTGAGCCAGTCGGCCATCTCCCAATACGAACGGGGAGCCATTCAACCTGGCATCAAGCAGGCGAAGCGCCTTGTGGCACTCGCGGCGGATTCTGGCCTGTCCGTTTCCTTGGATCAGGTCTACGAACAGCCCGAGGCGTCGCGCGCGCCTCCCCAGCAGGAGCCTACCCATGCATAAGCCAGCGCCGTTGACCTTCGGCGCCCGCTTGGCGACCCATCCCATCACGAAAGAACAGATTGCATGGTTCTTCAGTGTCCCGGCCGAGCAGCCGAGCGACAACGAGCCGCCGGAAGTGCCGGCAGACGACGCCGAGAAGATCCAGATCGGCCCGCTCGATGTCAGTTGATGTTTGAGGGTGTTGTCCATGGTTCGCATCCTAGGGGAGGCGAAGCAAGAGCGAAACCCTGTTATTTCCAGATTCCAAGGTAAGACCCAATGACCAGCCGCCACCCCTCCCACAATTGGCTTGATGTTCTCTACAACGATGTCCGCAGTACGCCTGGGGGCGTGAAGGATGCTGCGTCGTTCCTGACGGAGCGCCGCGGCAAGCGGATCCACTACGAATCTCTGCGCGCCAAGCTGAACGGCCAAGAGGGCGAGTCGATGACGTTTGAAATGGCCGACTTGCTGACCGAGTGGATGTCGCAGTACTCAGCCTCTGCCGCGTTTGCGCATCGCTGGGCGCAGACCTACGCAACGGTCGAGCATGGCCTCACCTGCCTGGACGTGCCGCTGCCGCCTGAGGGCGGATGGCCGGACGAGCTGAAGGCAATTCACCAGAAGGTATTGCAGGTAGGTGCGAAGGTCGGTGGTTTGAATTCGTCGACCTTGGAAGCGATGGCGGATGGTCGGATCGATCCTGGTGAGCGCAGCGAGCTTTACACGCTCTTCATGGAGTTGGCTGTTCTCGCGTTCCGCGGCGCGCGCAACGTGTCGAGGGTGCAATGCTGATGCGCGGCACTTCGGGTGTTCCCGTGCGGGCGCGAGTCCCGTCCACGGTGCGTAAGGGGGGCGCGCGGGCGCGTGCGGCCGAGCAACTCTGCAGGAACACTCGGTTCCAGGACTGGGTTGTTGCCCGCGTCGGCGCTGCCCCCCAGGGCGTGACAGCTAAACAGCACGCGGCGCAGTTTGTCCGTGACGTTTGCGGCGTCACCAGCCGCGCCGAGTTGGACCACAACGCCAAGGCGGCCAGCTTGTTTTATCTGGCCATCCGAAAGCCGTTCATCAAGTGGAGCGGCATCTATGGCTGACTGCCTGCACATGTTCAGGGGCTACCGCGTGCCGCAGGAGACGGTGCAGGCGGTCCGCCAGGCGATCATCGATACGCCGCGACAGGTTCAAGTGAACGCGCTGCGGGCCATGGTTTCGCCTGCCATGGTGGCGGTTAGCCCCTGGCTTCGGACCACCCGGGATGACGCCGCTGCTGCCGCGGTGGAGTCGTTTCTGTTCGACGCTGTGCGCGCCGGCCTGGTCAGACGCCACATGAACGGCTGGAAGTTCTCGCACTGGTCGCGTGTCCGGAAGCAGCGGGGTGCGGTATGACCTTGAATCGCAAGACGCCCCTGCGTCAGAAAGCGCCGATGAAGCGTGGCGCGCCGTTGAAGGCCAAGGCGCCGATGATGCGGGCCAAGCCGATGCCGCCGCCGCGAGCCGCCATGAAGGCGCGCAAGAAGGGCAAGAAGCCGCCCAAGACCGTGTATCGCAACCAGGCGCTGCTGGGCCTTGCCGAGGGCGAGGAATGCTTGCTGCGCGTGCCGAGGTATTGCCAGGGCGGTAGCGAGACCACCGTTGCATGCCATTCGAACCGCACCCGAGACGGAAAGGGGAAGGGCATCAAGGCGCATGACTGGGCAATCGCCTTTGGCTGCGTGGGTTGCCACTTCTTCATTGATCAATCGACCGCACCTCGGGAAATGAAGTTGAGCTACTTCATTCCCGGGCTGCGCCTTACGCGCTTGCGCATCATCGCCTTGGGTAAGTGGCCCGAGGAGGCGGAGCGCGGTTATCAGGCGCTCTACGGAGTCACCGAATGAACTACTACAGCCACAACATCGGCGACTACGCCCAGGCCACGATGCACTTGAGCCTGGTTGAGGACGCCATCTACAGCCGCCTGCTGCGCCGCTACTACGCCGAGGAGCAGCCCATCAAGGACGACATGCAGCAGGTCTGCCGTTGGGTGGGGGCGCGGACGGAGGAAGAGCGCGCTGCGGTGCCGATGATCTTGCAGGAGTTCTTCGAACTGGTGGAGGGAGCTTGGCGAAATAAGCGGGCGGATAGCGAAATCGCCGCGTATCAGCAGAAGGCGAAAACCAACCGGGATAACGGAAAGGCGGGCGGAAGGCCAAAGAAGAAACCCAACGAAACCCAGTCGGTTTCTGGTGGGTTTCCAGAAGGAACCCAAACGGATGCCACGGGAAACCCAGTCGGGGGCCAGCAAGAACCCAGTCGTAACCCTAACCAAGAACCAAGAACCAATAAATATTCCGTTCCTGACGGAACGGGCGGCCCGCCGCCGGAGCCGCCTTCGGCCGTAGAGCAGATTTTCGCCCTGGGCCTACCGCTGCTGATCGCTGCCGGGCAGCCCGAGAAGCAAGCCCGCTCGATGCTGGGCATGTTCCGCAAGTCGCACCAGGACGAGGACATCGTTCGGGCCATCCAGCAATGCGTGGACGACCAGGCGATTGAGCCCGTGGGCTACCTGCAACGCGTCTTGCGTTCGGGGGCTGCGCGACCTGCACGCCAGCCGAGTGCGGCGCAGCGGCGCGCATCGTGGAATGAGGAAATGGGGGCGTCGCTTGCACAGGGCGCGCCGCGAACCGAAATCGACATGGGGATCATCGATGTCACAACTCACTAATTCGGCCGCTGACGCTGGGCTGGGCGGCATGGTCGTTGCGGAACTGCGCCTGATGTACGGGTCCAAGTTCGCCCAGGCATGGGAAGGGTTGACGCCGCGCGAGGTCAAGGACGCATGGAATCAAAAGCTGGCGGGCTACACCGAAGCGGAAGCGCGGGTTGGCATCGTTGCCTGCCTCAGCCGTGATTGGCCGCCGACGTTGCCGGAGTTCATGCGCCTGTGCCGCCCGTGGACGGTGCCTGAGGTTGCGTTTCACGACGCAGTAGCGGGGATGACGGCCCGCCGCCGCGGTGAAATCGGCAAGTGGCCGCATCCGGCCATTTACTGGGCGGCGGTAGCAGTCGGCACGCATGATCTGCTGAACTGCGGCTACGCGGTCCTGAGGGCGCGCTGGGAGCGGGCATTCTCCGAAGAGCTCGCGCGCGGCCAATGGCACGCGGTGCCGACTCCCGCGGTTGCCTTGCCGGCGCCGGGAGCTACGCAGGCCACCAAAGAGGATGCCGAGAAGGCTCTCAGGGAGATGGGGGCGAGCGCGATCATGAACGAATCGGGCCGTGATCCGCGCCGAGGCGCAAAGCGCATCCTGGCCGAGACGGGGAAGAAGGGCGACCGGCAATACTCGCCCACGGTCATCGCCATGGCTAAGGCTGCGATGGATGCATATCCGGACACGGGGGCGCAGCGATGAGCGCCATGCAGCGAAACAAGGGCGCGGCGTTTGAACGCAAGGTGGCGAATCTGCTGACCGAGGCAACCGGGAAGGTATGGCGCCGGCGCGTGCGCAACGCCGCGGACGATAGCGATGTGGTTGCCGATGATCCGGCGTTCGCCCACATCGTCATCGAATGCAAACACGCCAATACGCTTTGCCTGCCGGCATGGTGGCGCCAGGCGCAGCAGCAGGCCGGAGAGCAGGGCGTGCCGGTGCTGATCTACAGGCAGACGGGGGCGCGCGGCGAACTGGTGATGGTGGACGCCCATCACGTGAATTCGAAGACTTTTCCTGTCCGGGGGCGGCATACCGTCACCTTCGCATGGGAAGCGGCAATGCAATGGATGCGGGAAATGCTGCCCGCGAAAGTGACTTACTCGCCGGGGATCATCTGATGACGCCAGAACGAAACGCGCAACTGCTGGCAGGGCAAACGGCGGTGGCCAAGAAGGTTTACGCAGTCCTGCCCGAAGGGCGAACCGGCGCGTATACGCCCTTGCAGATCGCCCAGGCCCTGAAGACTTCCACGGGGGCGAGCCTGGATATTCACACCATGCGCGGGTGCCTGGGGGCGCTGAAGGACGCGGGATTGATCAAAGAGGTTGTGCCGGGGGCATTCCGGCGCGTCGAGGTAAAGGAGAAGTTGGAAATGGTGCAGCAAAAGCAGCAGGTATCCCGCAACACGCCCCATGGCAAGGAGCCGGTTGATGTTCCCGACAGCGCGGGGCCGATGGAACCCATAGACGTGCTGGCGGGTATCGCCGGCAAGGTCCGCGCGGCAATGGCCGGGTTGGGGGCGCTGGCCGAAGAAATCGACCAGGCGGCGATCATGATCGAGGAGCGTACCGCTGCGGATTCGAAGGAGCTCCTGAAGGTCAAGCAGATTGCCACGCTCCTCAAGGAGCTGGGCTAAGGCTCGGGGGCGCAATGGCTGAGCGATTCGACGCTGACGCCGTGTTGTGGAACTGGGCGCGCTGGTGCTGGTCCGGCGCGCCCGTCGGCAACATGGCCTTTTATGTGCCCGTGGAAGATGACTATCACCCGATTCAAGTGGATCAGGCGCAGGCTGTCGAGCGCCTGCATCAGGCCCTGCCGCACCATGAAGCGATGATCATCATTGCGGAGTATCCGCAGCGTCATGAACGATTCGCGGGCCTGGAGGCGCACCAGCGGCGCACATCGGCCCTGCGCTGGATTGCCCAGGTGACGGGCAAGGCAATATCGGCCACCGAATACAGGCTGTATCTGGGGCTTTTCAAAGACAAGGTGAAACGTGAAGTTTGCTAAGGAAATTATCGGCTTGATGGCCCCGTATCCCGGTCGAGAATTCAAGATGGCTGATCTCGTGAGAGCCGCGACGGGGGCGCGCGAGCTGACCATCAAGGAGCGGACCGCGGCGAGGCAAGGTGTGCTGCGCGCGGTCAAGGCCCTTATCGACCACGGGCAAGTGTTGCGCCGGCCCAGCCGTCCCGGTGTTCGCAATGCCGCTGTGTACCGCTGGAAAAGTGCGACATGAAGTAGTTGATTAGTGCGACAGGAACCGCGACAATTTGTCCGTCCACAGGTGCGCCCAAACGAAACGCATCTGATAGCCCGCCACGCGAAAAGCCGGCGGGTTTTTGCATTTCTGCGGGCTTGGCCGAGTGGTCAGGCAGTGGCCTTCCAAGCCTCTTACGCGGGTTCGATCCCCGCAGCCCGCTCCAGACAAACGAAAGCCCCGATTCGGATGTTCCGGTCGGGGCTATTAAAAACCGTGAAGGACTAGGTGTGACGGCGCAAAAATTCCAGCCCCATAACGTCAATGGTTAGTTCGAGGTATGTTGGAACCGAATCCCCCCAGCGCAGTTGCCAGCTGTCGCTCTAGATCTGCCGCTTGGTCCCTATCTAGGACGAAAACGGAAATTATGGGTGTATCTGCTGGCGCATCGATTGCTAGGTTTGTATGCTTGACGCGCATAAAGATAGCGGTTAGTGCCCCGTGCAATATTCCGACTTCAAGGCTGACAGCGCGGGCTAGGATGGCGTCCGGTTTTTTCTTCATGAGTAATCTCCGGAGAGGCCTCCGCGAACACCCACACTAGCACTCTGGACCTGGGCACGGAATAGTGCACCCGCACCGGCACACCTAGCCTAGCAAAAGTTGGACCTGTGAATCTTCCAGCTTTTACGCGTCTAGGATTCCGGTGATTTCAGCTCAGCCGCTACTTCTGAGGCAGACGGCATTCGATCGCGAGTAGTGCAGTTCCGTCGGGCAATTGGTAGTGTTCTGCACCAAGCCATGTCACAGGCCTGCCATCCCGCAAGCAGAGGTAGTAGTTGGCCCAGGCCCCGTCGTGCCAGGGGGTAGACCTGTAGCGGCGCTCAATGATGTACGTGACCCCGTTTGCGTCCACCGCAACAAGCTCAGAAGTCTGATTTGTATAGTTTTGCGGCATGAGCTAGCTCCAATGGATGGGCGTAGTCCACCTCTGCGCTCATTCCCGCACTATCCATTCCTACAGTCAATACGTACTTAGCCCACATCCGCACAGCAAAGAGCGGCAGATGGCGGGTTCTAGTAGCGCGCTGAGCATGGCGCGCGGGGGTTGGGTCATCGCCGCCGGGCGGTGTGCAGTAGGTAGCACCCGGCAAGAACATTCAGGGGTATGGATCATGTGCAGGCGAGACTTCGAAGCGGTTGTTCTCCGCGACATCCGCAATGCGGAGCGTGCAGGCGCGGACCCCGTGCTGTGCACAACTGCTCGCCAGCTGTTGAGGGAGTACGACCGGATGTACCGACACAAGGTGTCCGGCCTGAGTCGGTTGGCGCCTGGCGCCAGGCGTGAATGCCGTGAGCGCTGTATGTCTCGGTACATCAACTGTGTCGATGCCGTAGGCGACTTGGTGCGCACCTATGCCGATCGTCGTCGTGGCGAGGCGATCCTGGCATGAAGCTCAAGACTCTCAAGCCGCGCATTGCGATGGCTGGCTCAAGGCTGGCTGCTGCCCCCACGCCGAGCGCCAAGCGTATGACGGGGCGCAAACTGCAAGAGCGGCGGTTGCGCGTCTGGTCTGTTGACCCACACTGCGCGCACTGCCGGACGCTGACCATTTACCCGTATGGGTTTGAACTGGACCACAAGGTCAGCCTATTCGATGGCGGCGAAGACACCGATGCGAACACGCAGATTCTCTGCGTGTCGCGAGATGCGAGCGGGCGGAAGACCGGATGCCATGACGCCAAGACGCGGCGGGACATGGGATATAGAGTGCACAGGTAAGAGAGACTAGGCCGTCAAAAGATTCCCGATAAGGCTTGAACTGCCTTACTTGCATACCCGATAAGTTGTTGGCCTGCGCCAGCCACTTTCGCAGTTTTTTCTACAAGATCAGCGCCGCGCTTGATGGTATCGAAGTGCTTTTGAATCCCATTTTTTTCCTCGGTGGATGCCGCTGCCACGGCTGCTGCAATGCTTTCTTTGCTCAACGTGAACTCGCCCATCGCAGCATTCAAGGACTGCTGTAAGGGCGCAATACCTGAAATGGAATAGTCAGCTAATGCAGCGTTCATGGAATCAAGCTGACGTTTGATCATCTGACGCAAAGACCTCGGTAGCTCACCACTATCAAGTGTGGCTCTCATTGCCACGAGATGCTCGTTGAACTGCTTTAGTTCGTCGTCTGTCGCAGGGGCTTCGGTCATCCCTATCGCATTGGCTGCCCAACGAAGTGCCATGGCGTTCTCGGCGCTGAATGCACTGCGAATCTCGTCCCAAGGCTTGTTTAAGGAACCGGCAGAGGTTGCCGATTTCAGTTGCGCTATCGGCATTACATAAAGATCATCAGAGAGCTGCATGTCGTGGAGGATTTGCGCTAGGTCATTCAGCTGGTTCTGAACCGAATCGAGTTTCTGCGAAATTGTGTGTAGTTCCTCAGAAGTTGGATTCGCCTTTTTGTTCAGAAAGATCTGTGTCCATTGCACATTTCCGTTTGCGTTAGGTGCGTTGTACTTCCGCGCATGGTCCACAAAAACCGATAGCCGAGAGGCGGGATTCATAGTTGACTGAGTTCCTTCAATTGGAGTTACCTTCGCATGAATATACGCCAAATTGTTACAAGAATCCGCACGCGTGGCTACCAGTGGAGATGGATCGCGGCCTACGCCATCTTCCGGACGATCCGTATAGGAGTGCCTGCTCCAACCGCCAAATTTCTGGTCGCGATGAATCTCGCGACTGGTAACTCTTGGCATGGCGCACTTTGGCGGGCGATTCGATGGAAGTCTGTTCAGGTCCGGTAACGGCGCCGAGGTTCGACGCCAGACCAGGGGGGGCGTAAAAGTCCAAAGAGCTCTCCTTCCGGAAACCACCTGTTCCCTCACGCACGGAAAATTTCTCCCTTTTGGAAAATTGTTAACCCTCTTTTGTTAACCACAATCTATGGCATTAACCGACAAAAAGCGCCGTTTCGTCGATGCGCTGCTGTCGGGTCTATCCGGTGCGAAAGCCGCTATCCATGCGGGTTACAGCGAAAACGGGGCGGCCCAAGCAGCCGCCCGATTGATGCGCGACAAGCATGTTCTGGCTGCCCTTGGGCGAATCGCTGAGGTTAACAAATCGGTTAACAAAAAGGCGGTTAACAAAACGGCCGAGGCCGACAAACCGGCAAGCCACAATCCCCCTCCGGAAGAAGTTCCGAAGCAGGCTGCCGACGAGGAACCATTGGGTGGAATCGGGTTGAAGGCCTTGGGTCTTACATCGGATCCGCGCACGGTTCTTGTGGCCATCATGAATGATGCGGCTGAGGAACCGAAGCTGCGCTTGGAGGCGGCCAAAGCACTGATGCCCTTCACGCACGGAAAAATTGCAGAGCAGGGCAAGAAGGGCGCGCAGAAGGACGCGGCCAATAAGGTCGCCGCCGGTGGGCGATTCGGTCCGCCACCGCCTCCGACTCATCTGCGCGTTGTCGGGAAGGACTAAGCCATGGTCTGGTCAACTGCGTGCCCGGACTGGGCGGATCGGCTGCGGGCGCGCAAGTCGATCATCCCTCCACCTATTTTCCCCGATCAGGCCGATTATGCGTTGAGCATATTCAAGCAACTAAAAGTGGTGGATCTTCCTCAGGTCTACGACGAAACCATCGGGGAGTACCGCCACCAGACATTTGGCGAATGCTCCGAAGAATGGGTGTTTGACTTCGTGCGCGCCATCTTCGGCGGCTATGAGGCGACTACTGGCAAGCAGCTGATTCGAGAGTATGGGCTGCTCATAAGTAAGAAAAATACGAAATCGACCATTGCGGCCGGGATCATGCTGACGGCTCTGATCCTTTGCTGGCGCCAGGAAGAGGAACACCTAATTCTGGCCCCAACAAAGGAGGTGGCGGATAACAGTTTTAAGCCAGCCGCCGCGATGGTACGTGCGGACGACGAGCTGGCGGACATGTTCCACGTTCAGGACCATGTGCGAACCATTACGCATCGCGTGACGCGCAACAGCCTGAAGGTTGTTGCCGCGGATACCGACACGGTATCGGGCAAGAAATCCGGCCGGGTCTTGGTGGACGAGCTGTGGCTATTCGGCAAGCGTGCGAACGCCGCGGCGATGTTCATGGAGGCTTTGGGCGGCCAGGTCTCCCGCGATGAGGGATGGGTGATCTACCTGACCACGCAGAGCGATGATCCGCCGGCCGGGGTGTTCAAGGAAAAGCTCGACTACTGGCGTGACGTGCGCGACGGCAAGGTTGAAGACCGGAAGACCCTGGGCATTCTGTACGAATTCCCCGATGAAATGGTCGAGGCGAAGGCCTACCTGCTGCCCGAGAACTTCTACATCACCAACCCGAACCTTGGCCGCTCCGTCAGCGCGGAATGGCTGGCCGACGAGCTCAAGAAGCACATTGTCAAGCGCGATGGGTCAAGCCAGAAGTTCCTGGCGAAGCACCTGAACGTGCAAATCGGCCTGAACTTGCGGTCAGACCGTTGGGCCGGTGCGGACTTCTGGCAAGCGCAAGGCGATTCAACCCTAGCCGACCTAGACGCGTTCCTGGACCGCTGCGAAGTGGTCGTGGTCGGCATAGACGGAGGTGGCTTGGATGACTTGCTGGGGCTAGCCCTGATGGGGCGGGAGATTGAAACCCGCCGCTGGTTACATTGGGGGCGCGCCTGGGCGCACAAGATTGTCCTGGAACGCAGGGCAGAAATTGCACCTGCTTTGCTCGACTTCGATAAACAGGGCGACCTGACTATTGTGGACCGGCCGGGCGATGACGTAGCTGAGGTGGCTGACATCGTCTGCCGGGTGCGTGATCGCGGGCTGTTGCCGGAGAAGCTGTCCATCGGCGTGGACGGTTCAGGCATCGGAGACATTGTTGACGAGCTAACCAGTCCTGGGCGCGGATTCACCCTAGAAGAAATCACCGCTATTTCGCAGGGATGGCGCCTGAACGGCGCGATCAAGACCACCGAGCGCAAGGTTGCCGGCCAAGAGATGTTGCACGGGGGGCGGCCGTTAATGGCCTGGTGTGTCGGCAATGCAAAGACGGTACCGCAGGGAAACGCAATCGCCATCAACAAGCAGGTTTCGGGCACCGCAAAAATCGACCCGCTCATGGCGCTCTTTGACGCCGTTTTCCTGCTGTCGCTCAATCCGGAGGCCTGCGGCCGCTCGGTGTACGAATCGCGCGGCATTCGATCTATTTGAGAGAACCCATGAAACTACTGGACCGCTTTCTGGGCAGCACGGCCAATGAGTTGGCACCTGAGGCCGGCCCGCGGGTTGAGCCCACCATTGCGCTCGAAAGCGCGCAGGCTTCGCAGCAGCCGAGGGGGCAGGCTTTCCGAGGCTTGGATGATCCGGCGCTGCTGGAATACATCCGAACCGGCGACTACAGAAGCCGGGTGGAATCGCTGCGGAACATGGCCGCCCTGCGGTGCGTGTCCCTGATCGTCACTTCACTTGGCATGTTGCCACTCAACCTGATTCGAAACGACGCATCCAAGGCGGCCGCGAAGGACCACCCGGGTTATCGGCTGATGAAGCTCAAGCCGAACGGGTGGCAAACGCCATTCGAATTCAAAAGCATGATGCAGCTGCATGTCCTACAGCAGGGCAATGCGTATGCCAGGGTTATCTGGTCGGCTGGCAGACCTATCGCACTGGTGCCGATGGCGCTTGGGTCCGTCAAGGCCGAGCTTGTTGGATGGGAGATGCGTTACACGTACACCCGTCCGGATGGTCAGCAATTGAAGCTATCCCAAAAGGAGGTGTTCCACCTGCGGGACATCACCATTGATGGGGTGGAAGGGCTGGGCCGCATGAAGCTTGCGCGCGATGCCATCGGTCTGGCGCGTGACGCGGAGCGCGCCGCTGGCCGCGTATTTCGGACGGGCAACCTGGCGGGCGGCGCCGTGGAGGTGCCCAAGGCGCTATCGGATACGGCCTACGGGCGGATGCGCAATTCCCTGGACACAGATTTTGCTGGCGCTGAGAACGTCGAGCGCTGGATGTTGTTGGAGGAAGGCGCCAAGGCGAACAAGTTCAAGGTGACCGCAGCCGAAGCGCAGCACATCGAGAACCGCAACGCCCAGATTGAAGAGGTGGCGCGCGCCTTCGGCGTGCCGCGGCCCCTCTTGATGATGGACGACACCAGTTGGGGGTCGGGCATAGAGCAGCTGGGGATCTTCTTCGTGCAGTACGGACTGCAGTTCTGGTTTACGGCGTGGGAACAGGCGGCGATGCGCACCTTCCTGACCGATGAGGAGCTGGACGAGCTGGCCTACAAGTTCAACGAACGGGCGTTGACGCGCGGGACGTTGAAGGATCAAGCGGACTATTTTGCCAAGTCGTCCGGCGCCGGTGGCCATGCTCCGTGGATGTGGCAGAACGAGATTCGGGACTTGTTGGACCTCCCCGCGAGCGACGACCCGCAGGCAAACAAGCTACGCGAACCCATTACCCAGAAAGGAAAATCCAATGAGCCTGCTGCAACTGCCTGAGATCAAGGCGGACGCCCGCCTTGGCGCCGCCGACTTCGATCTGCGCCCAGACGCACTGGAGCGGTGGGCGCCCCAGGTGCGCGCCGCCGGCGCGGACGAAGACGCGACCATTTCTATCTACGACGCCATCGGGGAAACCTGGGATGGCAGTGGCGTGACGGTCAAGCGCATTCAGGCCGCGCTGCGATCCGTCGGGGCGCGGGACGTGACGGTGAACGTGAATTCACCCGGCGGTAATTTCTTCGAAGGGGTCGCTATATACAACGCGCTGCGCGAGCACAAGGCCAAGGTCACTATTAAGGTGTTGGGGCTTGCAGCGTCGGCGGCGTCTGTCATTGCGATGGCTGGCGATGAAATCTTGATGGGTCAGGGATCGTTCCTTATGATCCACAACGCCTGGGCAGTAGCTATCGGAAACCGGCACGACCTGGTCGACGCAGCCGCAAAGCTGGAGCCGTTCGATGAGGCGATGGCCCAAGTTTACGCAACCAGAACGGGCTTGACGGCGAAACAGGCCGCAGCACTCATGGACAAGGAAACTTGGATCGGCGCTGATCAGGCGGTGGAGGATGGGTTCGCCACTGGCTTACTCGATGGCGCCGCAGTCACCGAGCAGCCGCAGTCGAACGGGGAACGCCGGGCATTGGCCCAGGTGGAAGCGGCAATGGCTCGCGCCGGATATAGCCGCTCCTCTCGTCGCGACACTTTCAAAGCACTTTTTTCCGGCAAGCCGAGCGCTGCCACAACCACCACGCCGTGCGCTGGTGACGACGTAGCAGCCCTGCTGCAAACCACACTTACAACCCTGCGAGGTTAAACATGAAGCAACAATCGAATGCCCGCGTACCCCGCGGGCTGGTCTCCGTTCGCGCCGACGCCGGCGGTCCGGGAGATGTCAAGGAGCTGGTTACCCAGCTGAACCAAGCCTTTGCCACGTTCAAGGACGAGCATACGAAGCAGCTGGACGAGGTCAAGAAAGGCACGCACGACGCCCTGCAAGCGCTCAAGGTCGAAAAGATCAACGCCGACATCAGCCGGCTCCAATCGGCCATCGATGACGCCAATCTGAAGATCGCTTCGGCGCAGATGGGTGACGGCAGCGGCCAACGCCTGAAGGACGCCGAATACAGCGACGCGTTCAATGCTCACTTCAAGAAGGGCGACGTGCAGGCCGCGCTGAACAAGGGCGCCGCGGAAGAGGGCGGTTACCTCGCTCCGGTGGAATGGGACCGCACGATCACGGACAAGCTGGTACTCGTCTCGCCCATGCGTCAGCTAGCCACCGTTCAGCCTGTTTCGGGCGGCGGCCTCACCAAGCTGTACAACCTGGGCGGCACTGCCTCTGGCTGGGTCGGTGAAACCGCCGCCCGTCCGCAGACGAACACCGCGGGCTTCGCCTCGCTGGGCTTCGGCTGGGGCGAGATCTACGCCAATCCGGCCGCCACGCAGCAGCTGCTGGATGATTCTGCGATCAGCCTGGAAAGCTGGCTGGCCGGCGAGGTAGAAACCGAGTTCGCCAAGCAGGAAGGCCTGGCGTTTATTTCTGGCGACGGTACGAACAAGCCCTTCGGCATCCTGACCTACATCGCGGGCGGCGCCAATGCGGCCAAGCACCCGTTTGGCGCGATCAAGGTGGTGAACAGCGGCGCTGCGGCGGCCATTACCTCGGACGGCATCATCGACCTGATCTATGACCTGCCCTCGGCCTTCACGGGCAACGCGCGATTCGCCATGAACCGCAAGACCCAGGGCCTGGTACGCAAGCTGAAGGACGGCCAAGGCAACTATCTGTGGCAGCCGTCTATGGTGGCGGGCCAGCCGTCGACTCTCGGCGGCTTCCCGCTCAGCGAGGTGCCGGACATGCCCGATGCCGTGGCCGGCGCAGCCGCCGTGCTGTTCGGGGACTTCAAGCGCACCTACACCATCTACGACCGAGTAGGCGTGAAGGTGCTGCGTGATCCCTACACCAACAAGCCCTTCGTGCTGTTCTACACGACCAAGCGCGTGGGCGGTGGCGTCCACAACCCCGAACCGATGCGCGCGATGAAGATCGCCGCGGCCTAAACACCCCAAGGGAGGGCGGCAGCTTGACGCCCTCCTGCATGTTAGGAGATGTACATGCCGAAGCTGATCAAGGCATTTCGTGGCGTCCCGAAGGGCGCAATTTACCCTGTTGCCTATGAGGCGGGCCAAGAATGCCCGCCTGAACTGGAGGCCGGCGCGCGTGAGTTGGGCGCGCTGGAAGGGGCGGAGGAAGAGTCGGACGAAAAGAAAGACCTGATGGCCCAACTGGATGCGGCGCAAATCAAGTATGACAAGCGCTGGGGCCCGGACAAGCTGCGCGCCGCCCTCACCGAAGGCCAGAAGGACTGACCATGCCGTTGCTGACGCTTGAAGAGTGCATTCAGCACTGCCGAGCTGAGCGGGAAGATGGGCCGCTTCTCGAATTGCTGCTTGCCTCGGCAGAGAGCGCGGTAGCGGGCTATCTCAACAGGGCCCTGTTCTCAGGTACGGACGAACTGCTCGCCGCTCAGGACGCGTTACCCGCCGCGGCCGGTGAAGCGCAGGACGCCTACGACGCAGCCATCATCAACGCATCCGGTTTGGACAACCCAGCTGCGCAGGAGATGGCCGTATCGCTGGCGCGCGAGCGCCTGGCAGCGGCCAGGATTGGATTCGGCCGCGTTCTGCACGGGATGGTGGCAAACCCGCGCATCGCTGCGGCTGTGAGGTTGACGCTGGGCAATCTCTATGCGAACCGCGAGCAGGTTGTTGTCGGTGTTACCACGGCAGAGCTGCCGCAAGGTGTACCGGAGCTTCTGAAACCGGATCGAAGGACGATGATGCCATGAGAGCAGGAACGCTCAACACCAGGATATCGATACGCCGCCAGGAGCAGGTCAAAACCGGCGGGGGGCAGGTCGTGGGGCAATGGGTAGAACATGCTGCGACCTGGGCCAACGTGCGGTTTCCGAGCGGCAGCGCCACGATCAAAGCGGGCACCGATGTTTCGTTGGTGCGGGCCAGCATCCGTATCCGCTTCCGCGACGACATTCATTCCGATATGCGAGTGGCGACCAGCGGAATGGTGTTCGACGTTCAGGCGGTGCTGCCCGATCTGGCCGGCCGCGAGTACGTCGATTTGGTCTGCCAGTCCATACCGGGCGCGAAGCCGTGAAACTCACTTTCGAGATGAACGGCGACCCGGTGGCGGGGCTGACCCGATTCGTTGAGGCGGTCGAGGAGCGAGTGGTGCGACCGGCGGCGCGCGCTGGCGCTTTGGTTTTTTACGATCGAGCGCGGGAGCTGGCCCCCGAGTACAGGGGGGCTGTGAAAAAGGGCATCAAGCCCGGCCAACTGCGTGCGGCGATCTACCACGTCTTTTCGGAAGACAAATCGACCGACGACTTCAAGATCTACCAGATCAGCTGGAACCACTCCAAGGCACCGCACGGCCACTGGATGGAGTACGGGAACAGTCGCCACGGTCCAAAGTCGTTCATACGCCCGGCGTTCGACTTCTACGAGAAGGCTATAGACGCTTCAAGGGACCGTTCCAGAGTCCTGATCGCGGAAATCGTTGTGGAGCTTTCGAATGGTTGAAGACGATGTGAGGGCGGTGCTTGGTCCGTTGGTGGATGACCAGGTCTATCCCGGTGTCGCGCCGGACGGCGCTGGCGAGCCACGAATTACGTACCACTGGGTAGGGGGCAAGCCGCTCAACTTCCTGGAGGGCGTTCCTGACTTGCGCAATGGTCGGTTGCAGGTCGATGTATGGGCTCTTCTGGACCAAGACGCAGCCCGCATCATTCGCCAGGCCGAGGATGCATTGCGTCTGAGTCCCGCTTTGCGCGCCACCGCGGAAGGCGGCGCGCTGTCGGATCACGAATCCGACACCAAGCTATACGCCCGAAAGCAGACTTTCTCTATCTGGTTCAAAGACTAGCCCGTACTGGGCAAAAACTCAGCCGCCTTCGGGCGGCTTTTTTTATGGAGGCCCGACATGGGCGTGAAACTTCCCAACGGCGCAATCTTCTCGGTTGCGAAGACCTATGCCGCGGTTGCTGTGGTGACTGCGGTGACCAACGCGGTGCCGGCGGTTGTGACGGCGGCAGGCCATGGCGCGGCTGATGGCGACATCGTGGAAATGGTGTCCGGCTGGACGGCGCTCGATGGCCGTGTTGCCCGTGCTGATGCCGTGGCGGCCGATGGCCTCGCGCTGGAAGGCATCGACACGACGGACACCAAGCGCTATCCCGCGGGCACGGGCGGTGGCAGTGTGCGGCGCGTCATCGACTGGACCCAGATTTCGCAGGTGATGGAATCGGCGAGCCAGGGCGGCGAGCAGCAGTTCTACAACTACTCCTTCCTGGAAGATGCCGGCGACGAGCGCCAGATCCCGACCACCCGTAGCGCGCGGTCGATCACCCTCACGATTGCCGACGATGACACGCTGCCGCACTACGCGGTGCTGAAGGCCGCAAACGACGACCGCGAACCGCGCGCGATCCGGTTCCAGCTGCCCAACGGCTCGGTCATCTACTTCCGCGCCTATGTCTCGTTCAGCGAGATGCCCACCACCACCAAGAACGAAGCCATGACGCTCCAGGTCACCCTGGCGCTGACCGGCGCCCCGACCCGCTACGCGGCGTAAGGACCCCCAATGTCGAAACAGACCAAAGAGCAAGTTTTTTCCCTGGACGCGCCGACGACGTTTTCGGCCGTCGTGGACATTCCGCGTCCTGGCGCGGAGCCCGCGCCTTTGCGACTGGTGTTCCGTCACCTGACCGGCGAGGGGCTGAACGCCTGGCTCACCGGCTCCAAGGAAGCGAAAAGCGATGCCGAATGGCTGGCGGGCATCGTCGAGGGCTGGGAGGGGGTGAGCGCAGAGTTTTCCGTCGACGCGCTGGCGAAGCTGGTCAACAACTACCACGCGCCGGCCGTCACGGCCATCGTGGACAAGTATCTGGCCGAATTGACAGAGGTGCGGCGGGGAAACTGATCGCGGCGGCGCGGCGGCGGTACTGGCGTCCACCGCCGTCCGATGAGTACACGTGGCTGGGGTTGACGCTTCAGGACATCGAGCCGGTGCCGGTAGCGCTGCTTTCGGAAAACCGCCTGCCGTTCGAAGTCTTCTGTGCCATGGATACGCAGTGGCGCGTGGGCGCGAGCGGGCCCTCCGGCTTGGACTATGGCGCGCTGCCTATCGTGTTGCGGCTTCTGGGCATCAAGCGGGCGGAATGGCCGGAAGTATGGGACTCGGTGCGTGTGATGGAGCGCGCCGCCCTGGAAGAAATGCACAAGGATTGACATGTCAGACGTTGTAGGCAAAGCCACACTGGAGTTCGGCGCGGACAACAGTGGCGTCAAATCCGCGGTGCAGGAGGTTGGCCGCGAGGTCAACGGCATGGCGTCCGTCGCCGCGGCTGCCGCCGTCAAGGCATCCGGTAGCCTCCAGGGCATCGGAGCCGCGGGCGAGAGCGCCGCCCAGAAGTTGAGTTCGTCGCAGCAGCGTGCCCGGCAGTCGTTGGAGCGCTTGGCGAACACCTTGGGCCGCTCTCGCGCGGAGGTCGCCGAGTATCGGGCGCAGGCGGCAGGGCTGCCGCGGGATGTGTATGAGCCGCTGGTGGCCAAGATCCGCGAAGCGGAAGCGGCTATGGGCGGCCTCAGTGCTGGCCAGCGCGCCGTAGCGGCCACTGGCGCCCAGGCGGCCCAGTCTGAGGCGCAAACGGCTGCCCGCTATCGGGACATCGGCCAGGCCGCCGTCGAGCGCGCTGCCGCGTTGCAGCGCCAGGTCGAGCAAGCCCGCGCTGCGGCTGTTGCGGAGCGGGAACTGTCGGCCGTCTCTTCCGGGGCGCCGCGTAGTCAGGGGTCGGGTGCCCTGGCTGGCCAGAACCGCGGCTTTCAGGAGCTGACCCGCGATATCAACGAGGTCAATGCCGCATTGGCCGCTATTGAGCGCGGAGCGGGCTCGCAGTCCGCGATCCAGGCCCAGACCGACAAGCTGGTGTCCCTTTGGAACCAGGGCCGAATCACGGCGGAACAGTATGGCGCCGCCGTGAAGCGCTTGGACGCCTCGGAAGCAGCCTTGGCGCGTTCCAGTGCCCAGGCTGCGGCACAGGGCGATAGGTTCATCGCGGGCTTGCGTGAGCAGGCGGAAACCGCCGGCATGACGGCCCGGCAACTGCTGGAGTACCGCGCGGCTCAGCTGGGTGTGGGCGACCGCGCAGGCCCGCTGATCGCGCGGCTTGCCCAGGTCAACAAGAACCTGGACGGGACCGGCATTTCCGCCCGTCAAACTGCTGCCGCTATGCGGATGGTGCCGGCGCAGATGACGGATATCGTCACGCAGCTGGCTGGCGGGCAAAATCCGTTCCTGATCATGATCCAGCAAGGCGGCCAGCTGAAGGACAGCTTTGGTGGCCTTGTCCCGATGTTCCGGGCGTTGCTGGGAATGGTCACGCCGTTCTCTCTGGCCGTGGGTGGAGTGGCGGCGGCGCTGGCTCTGGCGGGCACGGCGTTCTACAAAGGGTCGAGCGAATCGCGCGACTTCGCCAACTCGTTGGCATTGACGGGCGATTTCGCTGGGAAGACCTCCGGTCAGCTGGTCGATATGTCCCGGCGCGTGGGCGAAGCGAACAGCACGATTGGGCGCTCTGCTGACGTGGTCAATAAGCTGGTTTCGTCCGGCCGTATTACCGGCGGCGCGCTGGAAACGGTGGCCGGCGCCATCGTGAACATGAGCGAGACCGGCGCCAGGTCCGTCGACGACCTGGTGGCCGAATTTGCGCGCCTGGGCGACAGCCCTAGCCAGGCGATCGCCAAGATCAACGAATCCATGCACTTCCTGGATTCGGCGACCTATGAGCGTATCCGCGCCCTGGAACAGCAGGGGCAGAAGGAACAGGCGGTGGCGCTGGCGCAGGCCACTCTGGCTGACGCTACGAACCGCGCGGCGGATCGTGTCCGTGCCAGCGCGGGGACGTTGGAGCGTGGCTGGAACAGCCTGGGCCTGGCCGCCCGTCGCGCCTGGGATTACATGCTCAACATTGGGCGTCCGACGCCCATCGGTGAACTGCGCAAGCAAGCGGAGGAGCTTGCCAAGAACATCGAGAGCATCGAGAACAACCAGGGGTTTTCCACAAACGATGGCGGCGCGGCTACTGGGGGCGGCCGCAATCGCGCGCAGCAGGCTCTGAAGCGGTTCCGGGAGGAACATGCGGTCATCGTCGCGGAGATTGCACGGCAGGAACAGCAGGAGGCCACCGCGCGCGGCGTCGCGCTGAAGGGGCAGGCCACGCAGGAGAAGATTGCCGCGGACGACCGTCTGCGGGAGCTTATGAAGGCCACGCGTGACCGCAGCCAGATTCGTGCCGACGAAATCAAGTCGATGCGCGAGGATGCTGCCCGTGCCGGGTGGACTGCCGAGCAGATCGCCGAAGCGGAAAAGCGGATCAACGAGAAGTACAAAGATCCGAAGGGCAGCGGGGGCGCGTACAAAGACGACGCGGCTACCCGCCGGCTGGCGCAACTGCGGGAACAAGAAGCTTCATTGACCGCGCAATTGGTCGGTGAGCGGAAGCTGACCGACGCCGGTAAGGCGCGTGCGCAGTTTGAGCAGGAGATTGCGGACCTCAAGGGTAAGGCAATTCTCACTGCCGAACAGCGTAGCCTGCTGGCGAATCAGGATGCCATTCGTGCTCAGCTGACGAAGAACGAGGGAATTGCGAAGGAGCTGGCGGCCAAGCAGGAAATGCTCAAGCTGGACGAGCGTGCCGCCCAGATCCAGCAGGCAATCGCCTCTTCTGCTGAGTCCCGTCAGGAGCAGTACGACCGGCAGCTTGGGGCTTCGGGACTGGGGCAGGTGGCCCGACAGCGCGTCGAAGCTGAAAACGCGATTCGGCTGGAGTTCAAACGCTATCAGGACCAGCTGGCGAAGGCGACCCCCAAGGATCAGCTTGGCTCGGAACGCTTTAGGGAAGAGCAATCGAAGATCCGCGAAGCGTTGCAAGGCGCATTGGGGGAACAACGCGCCTACTACGACCAGCTGGACAAGCTCAACGCTGATTGGAGCGTGGGCGCCCGCGAGGCCCTGTCCGACTATGTGGAGTCCGCTGCGAACGTTTCCCAACAGGCGCAGGGCCTGTTCTCGGGCGCGTTCAAGGGCATGGAAGACGCCCTGACGCGCTTCGTCACCACCGGGAAGCTCAGCTTCAAGGACCTGGCGACATCGATCCTTGCGGACTTGGCACGCATTGCCGCCCGCCAGGCAATCGTGGGGGCGATCGGCAGCATTGTCGGCGCGTTCTCCAGCGGGGCTTCTGCCGGTATCGGCAGCGCAACTGCTTCTGACGTTGCCAATGCTTCTGCCCGCTCAGGTGGTGGCCTGATGTTCCTGTCCTCGGGTGGCTACACCGGAAACGGGGGAAAGTACGAACCAGCTGGAATTGTTCATAAGGGTGAGTATGTACTGAATGCAGCGGCGACTGCTCGCATCGGGGTGGGCAATCTCGATCGCCTCAACCAGACGGGCTATGCCCAGGGCGGCCTTGCTGGTCGGCCACCTGGCACATGGGCGTCGCCGACTTCCTCCGTCCCTAGGATCTCGGTCGTGAACAATGTGGGTGAGAGCGGCCCGGCGATGGCGCCCGTGATCAACGTGAGCGTCACGGTTTCGGGCGACGGCCGGGACTCCAGCGTATCCAGCAATAAGGACATGGGGAGGAGTATGGGCGAAGCGATAGCGGCCACCGTCCGGGATCAACTCGCCCGCTCCTGGGCTCCCGGTGGGTACTCCTACAACAAAACACGAGAAATGCAGATGAGGTAACGCCCATGGCTTTTGAAACTTTCACTTGGAAAGTGACGGACGAGACGCAGGGGAAGTACACGCCAGCGCTTCTGTCCGCTCAGTTCGCCGACGGACACGAGGCCGTGGCGCTGGATGGCCCTGCTATCCAGGCGCTTCGGACCTCCTGGCCAATCACCGTACCTGGCGATAAGGCGATGGCGCTGGACGTGCATAACTTCCTCGTCAAGAGCATGGGCCGGCGCTTTATCTGGGCGGACCCGTTCACTGGCACGCGCCGCCTTTGGCGCTGCAAAACCTGGTCGGCGCTACCGCAAGGCGGGCCGACCTGGCTGGTATCTGGTGAGTTCACCTATGCCGGCGAGCTGCCTCCTGGCGGCTGATCCACAACGCGGGCGCGCGCCATACCCTGGCCGCGCCCGCCCCATTTAGGAGGCCAGAGTGCCCGGTATCTATGCCCAGGTCCAGCGCCTTGATGTTGGCGAGCTGGTGGACCTTTTCGAGATCGATTTGCGCGAGCTTGGCGGCGAGCGTTTGCTGTTCCACGGTTACATGCAGGTCGGCCCCATCATCTTTGATGGTCTGGAGTATTCGGCGTGGCCCATTGAGGTTGACGGCCTGGAGTACACGGCCGAGGGCGTACAGCCCACCCCATCCCTCTCTGTGGCAAACATCGGCAGCGATGTGAACGGCGACGCGATCCCCGGCTTGGTTTCGGCGCTCTGCATCCAGTTCCAGGATCTTGTGGGCGCACCCGTCATCACGCGGCGCACGCTGGGTCTCTACCTGGACGCGGCCAACTTCGCCGAGGGCAACCCATCGGCGGACCCGGCGCAGCAGTATGCACCGCAGCGCTGGCGCATAGAGGGAAAGCTTGCCGAGGATGATTCGGTGGTTGTGTTCGAGCTGTCCAACGTCATGGACGCCGATGACCGCCGGATCCCAGACCTGGTGATTCAGACCAGCGTTTGCCCCTGGACCCGGAAGGGCGGCTATCGCGGCCCTTATTGCGGCTACACCGGCGCGGCCATGTTCGATCTGGACAACAACCCGACCGCCGACCCGGCCAAGGATAAATGCCCTGGCCTGCTGTCGTCGTGCCGGCTCCGCGAGAGCGGATTCCCGGACTCCATCATCAACTTCGTGGCCTGCCCGGCCGCAGACAGGACGCGAGCATGATCGACCGCAAAACCATGAACGAAATGAAGCGCCACGCGGTGGAGGATTTCCCGAATGAGTCTTGCGGCCTCCTGGTGCGCGTTGGCAACGAAATCCAGTACCTCAAGACGACGAACAGCGCCGAAAAACCGCAGTTCGACTTCGAGATTTCTGGGCAGGCGTTCATTGCCGCCGAGAGCATCGGCGAAGTCGTGGGCGTGGTTCACTCGCATCCGCGCGGGCCTGACGGCCCCACCACGGCCGACAAAGCGTCGTGCGACTCCGGAAACCTGCCCTGGTACATCATCCCGGTGCACGACGACACCGGCAAGCCGCGCGCAACCAAAGTAATCGGCGTGGCCCCGTCCAACGTGTCCACGCCGCTGTTGGCGCGGCCCTTCGTGCATGGCTTCCTGGACTGCTACGCGATTATCCGCGATGCGTTCGGCCGCGAGCTGGGCATCGTGCTGCCGGACCACCACCGCGAAAATGAGTGGTGGAAGAAGGGGGAAAACCTCTACGTGGACAACCTGGCCGGTGATGGCTGGCGCGTGCTGGCCGAAGGCGAGGCATTACAGCCTTGGGACATGATTTTGATGCAGATCGGTTCTGACGTGCCTAACCACGCCGCGCTTTACCTGGGCAGCACGCAGCTTAAAGAGCAGCCCGGTCTGCATCCGAAAGAAGGCGCGATGGTCCACCACATGCACGGCCGCCCTTCTGAGCGGACCCTTTACGGTGGTATGTACAAGCACTGCACCGTCATGGTTGCGCGGCATGAGACGCAGGAGAAACTCCAGTGAGTATGCCCGTATACAACGATGAGGAGACCGTTCGCACCGTGCGCCTGTACGGCGAGCTGGGCCGTCTCTTCGGCCGCACGCATCGATTGGTTGTCACCAGCATTGGCGAAGTCATTAGCGCCCTGGGCGAAATGGTCCCGGGCTTCAAGCGCTACATGGCGCACGCTGCCGCCAATCGCCAGGAGTTTGCCTGTTTGCACGGCACGCGCCGCATTGGCCAGGAACGGTTGCGCGATTGGCTGGACGATGAGGACGAGATCCGCATCGCCCCGATCATTCGCGGCAGCAAGCGCGGCGGCCTCTTCCAGATTGTTCTGGGTGTGGTCATGATCGCGGCGGCCGTAGTGACTGCGGGCGGCGCTGCGGCGGCATTTGCGGCTTCTGGTGCAATCGGCTCGGCGGCCTGGATGGGCGCCGCCATGGTGCTAGGCGGGATCGCGCAGGCGCTTTCCCCGTCACCGCCCGGCGTGAGCGTTGCTGACAGCGTGAACAACAAGGCGTCGTATGCATTCAACGGCCCGGTCAACATGACTGCCCAGGGAAACCCGTTCCCAATCGGGTATTCCGACCATGACGGATATTTCTGGGCTGGCAGTGCAGTGATCGCGCAGGGCATCTATTCCGAGGATACGCAGTAATGGGAATGATGAATGAATTGCCGCCGGCCGTTGTCGGCTCGGGCGGCGGAAAGGGCGGCGGCGGCGGCCGTGTGGCCAAGGAAGCGCCGGACAGTCTGCACAGTACCCAGTTTGCCCGGATCCTGGACGCCATCAACATCGGCCCCACGGGCGGGACGTACAGCGGCGAGGAGCGTTTCCTCCGCGATATTTTCCTGAACGGTACACCCGTCCAGAACGATGACGGCAGCATGAATTGGCCTGACGTGGAGGTGCACTACCGCACCGGCACGCAGACGCAAGACCCCATCCCGGGATTCCCTGGCGCCGAGGCGACAATCGCAGTCGGCTTTCAGGTGAAGAGCGGCGTTCCGTGGGTCCAGCTAATCACAGGTGATGAGCATGACGGCGTGCGAATCACACTGTCCACCGACCGGCTGACGGAGCAGAACAGGAAGAACGGCGATCTGGATGGCTATTTCATCGACTACGAAATAGACCTGCAGACGGACGGCGGCCCCTGGGAAATGGTGTTGAAATCGTCCATGCGCGGCAAGACCACGAAGCGCTACACGCGGACGCATCGCATCAACCTGCCCATTCGCTCCGGCCCGTGGAGCATCCGCGTTCGCCGGACCTCGCCGGACTCGCAGGATTCGGCCATTTCGTCCAACCTGTACGTGGACGCCTTCACCACCGTGACGGACCAGCGCATGCGCTATCCGAATATCGCGCTGGTGGGCTACAAGCTTCCGGCCACCCTGTTCAACGCGATCCCCACGCGCGCTGTGCGCGCCAAGGGTCGCATGATCCGCGTCCCGTCCAACTACGGCCCGGCAACGCGCACCTACTCGGGCGCGTGGGATGGCACTTTCAAGCTGGCAGTGTGCAGTAATCCGGCCTGGGTGCTGCTGGATATCATCCTGTCCGATATCTTCGGCCTGGGTGACCGGATCAACCTGGGGATGGTTGATCGCTGGTCCCTCTATAACATCGCGCGGTATTGCGACGAGCTGGTGCCCGATGGCCTGGGCGGCATGGAGCCGCGATTCCGCGCCGTGGGCCAGATCGCCACGCGCGAGGACGCGGCCAAGCTGCTCCAGGACATCGCCAGTATTTTCCGTGGCGCATCCTTCGCGGCAAACGGCACTATCGTCACCACGGCAGACATGCCCGCGCAGCCCGTATTTACGTACAGCCGCGCGAACATCAAGGGCAAATTCAACTACACCGGCACGCGCGGCAAAACCCGCTTCACGGTGGCCCAGGTCTCCTATAACAACTTGGAGGATTTCGGAAAGCAGAAGGTGGAGCCGGTAGAAGATCCCGCTGGCCTCGGGCGCTACGGCGTCAAGGAAACCACGATGACGGCCTTTATGTGTGTGAGCCGTGGCCAGGCCCACCGCATGGGAAAGTGGAAACTGCTTACCAGCGTGGAGCAGACGCGCGGCGTCCGCTTCATCGTGGGACTGGACTATGCCGTGGTGCTGCCTGGCTCGGTGGTGGAGGTTGCTGATAGTGTGCTGGCTGGCGCAATGATCGGCGGCCGCGTGGCCAGCGCCCACTCCCGCACCGTCCTGACGCTGGATCGCCGCGCTCGCGTGGCCCCAGGCAACACCCTGACCGTGAATATGCCCAGCGGCATGTGCCAAACCCAGTTGATTCAGGCGGTGGAGTACCTGGAAGATGTAGTAAAGGTCACGACAACTCCCTTTACCGAGGATCCGCAGGACGAGGCCGGTTGGTCCGTCAGCGCCCCGGACGTCAAGCCGCAACTGTTCCGCGTCACCGGCGTGGCCCATCGCGGCAAGATGGAGGTGGAGCTTACGGCGGTCCAGGAGGTTGTGGGCAAGCATGCTGCCGTGGACTACGGCACGAAGCTGGACCCGCTGCCCATTTCCATCATCCCGAGCCGGGAGATTGCGCCGCCGACGAATGTCCGCCTGACCAATAACACCAGTGTGGACCAGGGTGCGGCGGTGATCACTTTGCGCGCCGAGTGGGGCGGCAGCAAGGATGCGCGTTCCTACATGGTGCAGTGGCGGCGCGGAAATTCGGACTGGATCGGTCTACCCGAGACCACGCTGGAGGCCGTGGAGGTTCCCGGCATCCGCGCGGGGGTCTACCAGGTTCGCGTGCAGGCCATCAGCCCGCTGGAGGTGCGTTCCGCATGGGCAGTGTCCGACCCGACTGGGCTGGATGGCACCCTTGCGCCACCGCCCATGCTGACCTACCTGCGCACGACGCCGCGGCTGTACGGCATTGGCCTGGAGTGGGGATATCCCGAGACCATCAGCCCACTGCGCGCCGTGGAAATCTTCCGCGCGCCCGCCGCCGACTTCACACAGGCCGCCATGTATACCCCCCTGGCGTACCCGGCGAACACCCTGGAGCTGTCCGGCCTCAAGGCTGGAGATGAGTTCTGGTTCTGGGGGCGCCTGGTGGACTCCAACGGCGAAAAGGGCGACTTTTTCCCAGTGGGCGATGCTGGCGTGCACGGCATCACGTTGACCGACCCAACCGAGTATCTGGAAGCCTTTAAGGACGAATTTGTATCGTCCGAAGAGGGCCAGCAGATGCTTTCCAAGATCGAAAGCAACGCGCGCAGCATTGAAGATATCGACGCCCGAGTGGCTACGCAGGCCGGGCAGATCCAGGCCAACGCGGACGCGATCATCACCGAGGCGAACGAGCGAAAGGATGAGGCGGACGCAAACGCCGCGCAGCTCGGCGGCCGCATCGACGCGCTCCAGGCCGAAGTGTCGAGCCTGGTCGGCACGCCCGCTTGGGATTCCGCCGAAACCTACCTGTCCGGCACGCTGGTTTCCTGGAATGGCGGCCTGTACCGCGCCATCCAGGACGTGCCGGCGGGGATCCTGCCGAGCGATGAGGCGTATTGGGACAAGATCGGCAACTATGACAGCCTGGCTGAGGCTGTAGGCGATCTGACGGGCCGCATGGGCGCGGTGGAGGTTGTGACGGCGGGCAGCGTCACGCGCATCACGCAACTGGAGGCCAAGCAGGGGGAGCACGGCTCCGCGATCACCGATCTGGAGGAAGTCACGGCTGGCCAGGCTACCGCACTGCAAACCCTCAAGACCACCAGCGACACGCATACCAGTGAAATCCAGAGCATCCAGACCACCAGCGCCGACCAGGCGCAGCGGTTGACCACGCTGGAGACCAAGACCGAGGGTATGGAGTCCAGCATCATCGAGCTGGATACCACCACGGCCGGCCTGGCGCAGCGCACCACCACGCTCGAAACCACGACCGCCGAGACAAACTCTCAGGTTTCGGAAATGGCCGTGACGATGGAGGGCCTGGCCCAGACCTCGGCCGCGCTGGGCGTTACCGTGGGCGAGAACACCGCCGCCATCAACCGGGAGGCGCAAACGCGAGCGAGCGCTGATGATGCGCTGGCCATCGAAATCGGCAAGGTTGCATCCGCGACCGAAACGAACGAGGCCAGCATCCTGGCCGAGACGCAAACCCGCGCCAACGCCGACGAGGCGCTGGCCCAGCGGATCACCCTCATGGAGGCCAATAGCGAGCAAGGATTCGACACCGGCACGGCCTGGAATTTCAACAGCGACACCGATGGCTGGGGCGGCTATAACGGCTCTGTCGTAACCTGGGCCGGCGCGGCGCCGCAGTACATCACGCTGGCCAAGGCGGCGGCCCCGAACGCGGGCCTCGTTGATAGCGGCTGGATAGCCAACCCGGACAACCGGCCTAATGCTCGACTGTTCCCGGTGCTGCGCGTGCGCGTGCGCCTGGCGCCTGGATTCACGGCCAATAACCTGCCCGTCTACCTGGCCCAGAACAACGACCAAGCGACTAGCATTCAAGCGTCGCTGCTGGTGGATCCCGCAATCACGGGTTGGCAGACTGCTGAGGTTGATCTATCAACCGCCACCGGCTACGCCTCGGCGCAAACCTTCTCCCGCGTCATGATCGGTAATTCGATTCACGGCGCCATGGATCTGGATTACGTGGCGCTGGGTCGCATCGGTGCGCCTATGTCGCATGCCTTGCTCCTGGGGGAAGCGAGGACACGCGCAGCCAATGACACCGCGCTTTCCGAGACCATTGAAACGCTGCGCGCCACCACGCAGACGGAATCCGGCCGACTGGACGCCGCAATCCTGGCTGAGGCCCAGGCGCGGACCAGCGGCGATGAGGCGAACGCAAGCCGCATCAACCAGCTTTCCGCCCAGTTCAGCGCCACCCCTGGGGGCGGAAACCTTTACCCGGATCCGTACTACCTGCGCGCCGAGCTGTGGAGCGGATCCCTCAAGCCCTTCACCGTCACTGGATGGCCCACCTCGTCCACCGGCTCTGGCCACAAGTTCCCATATATAGCCAGATTCGAGTCTCCGGCGGGGTTGCCTGATTACCAAGTCGGCGATCTGCTTATGTCCGCGAATGCCGGCGGTGCGGGATTTCCTGTGGAGGCGGGGAAGCGCTATATGTTTAGCGGCCGAGCGGTGCAGAACCACCTGGCCAGTAAGGGCATAGGCGCCATTTACACCATCTGGATGGATGCAGCGGGAACGTGGATTACCACCCCCGCAATTGCGGTGTGGAATCTAGCGTCTTCGGCTTCTCATCCGTACACGGGACTCCTGACGGCCCCGCCTGGTGCGGCATTTGCGAAGTGCCTCCTGTACCTCATCCGAGGGCAGGGCGCTGACAACAACGTCATCGCCGACAATCTGTGTCTGGTTGACCTCTCAATGAATATTGAGGGGGCATTCGAGGCCGACAATGCCGCCCACATCACCGCGGAGCAGAACGTCCGCGCCAATGCGGATAGCGCGCTGGGTCAGCGTATCGACACCGTTACCGCGCGTGTCGGCACGAACGAGGCCGCTGTACAGCAAACCAGCACCGCGCTGGCCGCGCTGGATGGCAAGGTAGCCGCAAACTGGAACGTGCGCGTTGGCATCAATAGCGCCGGGATTGTTCACGTCGCCGGTATGGGGGTCGGCATTACTGCCGACCCTAACACTGGTCTCATTGCTAGTCACGTCACGTTTGTGGCTGACAGGTTTCTGCTTCTGCACGGGGTGAACGGGGCTTACTCAGCACCCTTCGCGGTGACGAATGGGCAAACCTTTATCGCGGACGCCTATATCCGCGATGCCTCAATCACCAATGCCAAGATCGCG
The DNA here is from genome assembly GCF_059760445.1 of Achromobacter sp. D7-1. Lineage (NCBI taxonomy): Bacteria > Pseudomonadati > Pseudomonadota > Betaproteobacteria > Burkholderiales > Alcaligenaceae > Achromobacter > Achromobacter sp. D7-1. The sequence goes on from NZ_JCBAMT010000013.1 coordinate 59,416, forward strand.
GACCTGGCGGTAACCAATGCAAAGATGGCATGGGCATCCATCGGTACGGCCAACATCATTGACGGGGCCATAACTTACGCCAAGATCGGGCAAGCCCAGATTGGTACTGCTCATATTGGCGTAGCCCAGGTTGACACCCTGCGCATTGCAAACGGCTCTGTGGTCGCTGGGACCTACAAGGATTTCAGTTGGGCAGTTGGCCGCACGTCCGGCACGAACACGGACAGCATCTGGCTTCCGCTTCCCTATGGCGGAACCTGCCTTTTGTTTGTGCAGATTAATGGTGATTGGAACGATGCGAACTATACGGGAATGTATGGTGACGTTACGGCCACCGCTACTGATGGCAGGGCTTTCTTTAGTGTCCCGGTCAATCAGGTCACCACTTCCGGTACGTCGACCCGGGCATCCTGGAGTCAGACGGGAACGTACATCAGCGCCCCGGTTGGCGCGGGGGGCGGCTTTGGCGTAACCGTCACATGCCCCCGGCCAAACAACGGCACGATGTGGGTTAGCGGACGAATTGCAATTCTCAGTTTCCAACGATAGGCGAAATCAGATGGAGAAAAATGAAGTAATCGCGGGTGAGGTCCTTGCGATGCTCAGCGGCGGCGACACTCCGGCCAATGAGTTTCCGGCCAGCGACGTGGTGTACACACACGTTTTTTTTGCGGACGGTGAGGGTTGGATACACAGCGTCGGAATTTATGATCCCGTCCAGCTTCCTCACCAGCTTGCGGGTGGCGGGCGAATCGGAGAGGCTAGGCTTGGCCTGGACTGGTTCGATCACTCCACGGAGGAGGTCAAGCCGCGGGAGGAAAACCCGGCTTACAGCGCGGGCCTGGTTCTGCATGATGTTCCTGTGGGCATCACCATCGTTTACAACAGGCAGGACTATGAGGTAACCGAGCCGGGGCCGCTGGAAATGGAGTTTGATGTTCCTGGACCCTACCGACTGTGCCTCTGGGGCCTTCCTCGCTACCTTGAAAAGGAGATGTTTATTCCATGAGGAAAGTTTCGTTCAAGACTTGCCCGCTCGCGCGACGGCGTGAGCAGTACCCGCCGATCGGCGATCAGCTGGACGCCATGATGAAGCTCGCTGCCTACCTGCGAGAGCAGGGGACCGAATTGCCGGCCGAAGTGCGCGATTGGGTCGACAAGTGTCTGGACGTGAAACGTCGAAACCCAGTCAAACCTGAAGATAACCAGCCCGCCTAGCGCGGGCCTTTTTTTGTGGAGTGCAGATAGATGGCAGAACCTGCAAGCACAGGTGTTGTGGTGGCAGCCGCCGCGGGCGTGACGTTCGCCGGCCTGCTGCCGGGGATTGATGGCAACGCTCTTATCGGGGCGTTTGCTGGGGCATCACTGTTCGTGGTGTCGCGAAAGGATGGGGGCTTGCTGTCGCGAGGAGTCTACTGGGCGATTTCCTTCGTGATCGGCTACCTGGCCGCACCGGATGTGGTGGCGCTGACGCCTGTCAAGGAAACCGCCATCGCGGCATTCGGCGCTGCTGCGCTGGTCGTGACCATCGCCTTGGCGGCTATCGAGCGCATCAAGACGTTCGACTTCACCACGGTCTTCAAGAAGGGGAGCTGAGATGCAACCTGGCGAAATGATCAGTATGGGCCACCAGCATCTGGTGGCCCTTTTGTTTGTGGGGGCGAATTTCGCTTCGGCCGTGCGGCTGCTGCTTTACCGGCGCAACGGCGCACGGTTCCGGAGGGGGATGTCTTGGCTGGCCTACTTACTCATTGTAGGCACGGGCGGCCAGGCCCTGGATGTGCTTGTGCGGCATGAGCCTGTGACGGTGTGGCAGGCGGTGGTTGCGGTGCTGATCGCCGTGCTGGTTTATCGCGCCCAGGGGAATGTGGCGTGCATTGTGAGGATCAATTCATGACCTTGAAAGAAATTGTCGCGGGGGCGATCAACCCGGCGCTGTCGCTGTTGCCGGTCAAGATGGACACGCCCGCGGCGCGCGTCCAGCTACTGGCTACCGGTCTGCAAGAAAGTCGCTTTGTGGACCGCCGTCAACTGGTCGGCCGCCCGCCGCGGCCGATTGGCCCCGCCAAGAGCTTCTGGCAAGCGGAGCAGGGCGGCGGCATGGTGCACGGCGTCCGGCTGCACGCGGCAACAAGCGCTGCGGCTACCCACCTCTACCAGGTCCGGGGTGTGCCCGCGCGCGATGCCGCGATCTGGGATGCCATCGAGCATGACGATATGCTGGCGGCCGGCCTGGCTCGTCTGCTGCTGTGGAGCGACCCGGGCCGGCTGCCTGCGGTGGGCGATGAGCAGGGCGCCTGGAACCTGTACCTGCGCACCTGGCGGCCCGGCGCATACGAGCGCGGCACTCCGGCGCAGCGCGCGGAGCTTCGGGCCAAGTGGGGCCGCAACTATGCGCAGGCAGTCGCCGAGGTGGCGCGGTGAACGGCCTAGCGCGTGTTGTCGGCGCGTTGATGGGCTGGAAAGGCTACACCGCGGCGGCGCTGGCCGGCGCGCTGATCGTCGGCGGTGCGGCCTGGACCGCGCAAGGGTGGCGCTATGGCGCGGTGGTCGCCTCGATGCGTGCTGACGAGTCCGACCGCGTGGCCGAGTCGCAGCGTCAGGCGCGCGAGATCCTGCTGCGGCGCTACGCCGTCGTGGGGGAAATCAACGAACGAAACGCGAAGGCCGAGTGGGCTGCGTATGGAGGAATGCGAAATGCCCAAGTTGAGGATGACCGTCTACGTGCTGATGTTGACGCTGGGCGCCAGCGGTTGCGCGTCCACGCGACCTGCGCCGCCGCCGGCGGTGGAGTGCCCCCAGCCGGAGCCGCCGCCCGCGTGGGTGATGGAGCCCGCCCCGAGCTTGATCCCGCTGCTCGATCGGATTATTTCGCCCTTCGAGCTGGGATCCGACAGTTGACAGCGCAACTGCAGGCCTGCCAGGCGCGGCTCCGTTGAATCGACAAATCAGACATCGACAAACTCTTAACTTAGGAGGACAGTTTGGGCACGTTACGTGCGGCATGACCTGCACACTGAGCGGCGCGGGGCCGCTACTGCCGAGGAGAAAGCAATGGGACACGATGATTTGTTGGGTGAAATACTTACCAGGTCTGCGAAATTGAATAGGTTTGAGGACTGGGCGGACATTCTGGCCGAATACGCGTCCTCCCTCTGGGATGTGCGGGACAAGTTGGAACCGCAAGAGATCGAGCGCTTATTAAACGTTGGCGCGGCGTTCTACCGCACGTTGGCGCGCGCTGAGGACTACCGTCGCAGCCCCCTCTGAAGGTGCTGCATGGTCTCGGTGCGGCGGGGTGACTCCGCGTCCTCATGAGACGGCACGCTTGTGCGCTACAGCGACTGCTACGGCGTCGTCAGGCATGCGGTATTTCCCGCATGACAGCCAAATGACGGGTTCGCCCGTCGGCAAGGAGCAAATGTACTCGCGGACGGGGAGTCCGGTTGGATCGCGTTTGGTGACTAGCCTACGCTCCACCCGGCAGATGGAACGATCGGGCAACTTTACGATCACATCGGACAATCGAGTGCCGCCCGCCATGTCCTCCCTCCTCAGATGATTGCGCCCGAGGTCGAATGGTCGTGACCTGGCGGGGCATTGGTCCGTTGGCGTCTTATTTAACACCTTGAGCCTCTGAGGAACATCCGGCGTTCGGCTGAACAGCTCAGCTGGGATGAGTGTTTTTCGACGTACTCGTTCTCCGGGCAAGCATTTAAAACGCCCCATTGCTGGGGCGCTAAAGAGTATTTTAGGTGTGGCGTCGCTCAATTGAGCGTGGCGGGGGCCTCACCGTCGCCAGCCGTTTCCTCGACTCTGTTTCGGCTACCCACCCTGCTTCCCATGCGTCGACTTTTTCACGCCAATCCCGGATGGCCTCGCCCGTGTGGCCCGGCATGGCCGAGGCACAATAGTAGGGGCAATCGAATAAGCTCAGCCCTTCGAGGGCAGCTTGGGCGCCCAACTTTCGGATGTCGTCGCGTTGCATTGCTATACCCTCCAAAAGAAGATCACGGGAAGGACAGTATTGCGCACGCGGCGCGACGCTTGCAATAGTGTGGCGGTACTACCTGGACTAGCGCGGCCGCATGCCCTTGCGCAGCTTGCGCGGTGATTCCAGGAGTCCGGCGGTCATTTGCTCCCGCTCCTGTACACAGGGCTCCTCCGCCAAGCCCGCCAGCAGGTCGTCGTAGATGTCGCCCGTCAGGCCGGCTGGCCGCTTCAATTCAAAGGACACCTGATGCAGGCGCAGCAGCGCCGCGCGCAGGCGCTTCACCTCCCATAGCAGGGAGAGCACATCAGGGTTCCAGGGCTGACGCTCCCGGATGGCCCGGAGGTCGGCGAAGGTGAGCGGTTCTTTGAACGGCATGGCAGAAAACAACTGTATGGACATACAGTGTAATCAAGCCTAGAATTCGCGCAATTCGGCCCTGATTCTGGCCGGTAGGGGACAGACCATGGCCGATCTGGAGTGGACGCAGCGGGACGACTATTACTGGCAGGGCCCGCTCGGCTGGACGATCTGCCGTGTCTTCGTGGATGGCATGTGGCAGTACGAGCTGTGGTTCAGCCGCGGCGACAATGGCACGATCTACGGCATGCGCGCATCCCTGGCTGCGGCGCAAGAATTGTTCAATCAAAAGTTAGGGTGAAGCCTCATGGCCATTGAGCTTGAGCGCGGTGTGCGAGATGCCGCCATCGCATCCATTCAACGCTACTTCGACCAGAACATGGAAGAGCGAATCGGCAATGTCGCCGCCGGCGCGCTGCTCGGATTCATCTTGGAAGAGATCGGGCCCACGATCTACAACCGGGCCGTGGTGGACGTGCAGGAGCGGCTGCAAGCGCGAGTCTCCGAACTAGATCTGGAGGTTCACGAAGAAGAGTTCACCTACTGGCGCAAGCATGATAAGGACGGGCGCGGGCGCAAAAGGTAGCGCTTGCCTACTTGGGCTGGGCCTCGGCCACCAGCCGGTCGGCCGGGTAGGGCGCCAGGAAATCCCGGGTGTCCGCGACTGGCGCGGTGAGCCAGTTCTGGTAGGCGCCCTCCGGCAGGATCACGACCATGCGCTTTTCCTTGCCGGCCTGGTGGTAGTTCTGGAAAAGCGGATCCTGGTCGGCATTGATGGTGAGCATGGTGTAGCTCTCCTGCCATTGGCCGGCCGCGTCCCGGTAGCGATCCCACAATCCGGCGATGCCTAACGGTGCGCCGTCAGCGCGCGTGAAGCGCGTGGCCACCGCGGCGCCGGATCTCCAGTCGGGTTCGAAGATTGCCTCGGCCGGGATAATGCAGTGTCGGCCCTTCGCCCAAGCCAAGCGGAATGTCCAAAGCGTGTGTGCGGTCTCGCTCTTGGCGTTGAATGTCGCGATCTTCTCAGCCTTCGCCAACTTCTCTAGCGGGGTGCTGGGTGCGATCATGCCCCAGCGGCCGACTATCGCTTCGCGCTCCGGGACCGCCTCGTCGCCGGCATCGTGCTCAGGGGGCCGACGAATGAACGGTCCAAGGCGTCGGGGCCACATATCCGACTCCGGCGGCAGTGGAATGCCGCGCGCCTGGAAGTACTTCTCCATCTGTTCCTGCTTCTTGAGCGCGGTGTAGTGACTGCACATGGGCCCTCCCAATGGAAGGGCCAGTATATGGTCAGCCAGGCCCCGAGTGCGCGCCGTTCAGGCGCTGCAATTCGACCTCAGCCACGTAGGCCTGGGCGATAGCTTCAGGCACTTGGCGCTCTGCGTGTGACAGGGCATGGATATGGTCAGGACGGATGGTGTCGAAGGGCCAGGATTCCATATGTGGCAATCTACCCTATCGAAAGTCGGCATGCGGCCCTCACCAGGCGATCTCGGACCAATTGATCGCCTGTAAGAGGTGCGCTGAGATGGTTTGCTCAATGCGCCGTCGCAAGGCTGATGCACATTGCGGCGCTGCGAGCCTTACTCCGCAGCGTCTCCGGCCCCAGTCAAAGGGATCTTGCCAGCTTTCACGCCGTGCATGATGACGTAGGGCTGCATTAGCGGGTTGATGAAGCGAAATCGAAATCTCCGGGATGTTCCGATTTTTTTTAGAATCGGACCCCGCTTTTCTTCGCAGAATTCGTTGAGGTGCTGCGAAAAGCTTGGGATTTGATATGCCTTTCCTGTGATTGCCTGCATTGGTGTGCGGACATCTTGCGCAGCAAAATATCCTAGTTGATCAGTGGGGGACATCGCGCATGCAAGCAATACGTCGGCAAAGAGGTTGTCTTTGCGGGGGCTCATCGTTGATAGGTGATAGGCACTCAAGATGGACTGTTGAGCACCGCTAATCGCCTCATCAACCGCTTCGGTAACCTCACTCGAATCCACGCAATCGGTCTCACGTTCAATCGCCGTTCGGGCTGCATGCAAACAGAGCAAATGCGCGTAGTGCGGAAGGCCCTGTGACAGATTCCTGATGGCGTGTACGCCGGGCTCTGTCGTACTGATACCCAGGCGCTCCATGCCCCGGCGGATCAACTCCATAATCTCATCCTCGGACATCCGGGGCATTGGAACTTGCGCCATGGCTCGCTCGATTGAGGCATGTTCCTTGATCAGGTCTGCAACAGTATCTGCAACGCCCACCAGGACCAAAGTGGTGTCCACCCCGTGATCGGACAGCGCTTTTACAGCGTCAGCAACCGCACGTTTCGTCCTTTCGTTCAATCTATCGAATTCATCAAAAATGATGATGGTTTGTACCTGTTTGCTCAACTCTCCCAGAGCGCGCCTGATGTTGTCAGGAGATATGGGGCCGTCAAGAAAGCTCAATCCATCTATCTCTTTTTTCTGCGGTTCGGAGTTGAACCCTGGTTGGTTAACCAGCTCAGCTAGCTTTATTTCTCGAAGCGCCTTTTCAAAAAGCGATTGAAAAGTGTCGGCACCGTCGCAGTTCACTCGAGGGGTGACGACGATGCGGCTACCCGATTCAGGGAGAAAGTCGGCCAGCACGTTTACGAGGGATGTCTTACCCACTCCGCGCTCACCGTAAATTATTGCGTGCTGCCCCTTCTGGTGAACCGCATCGATGACCTTGCCTAACTGTTCCAACCGCCCGGCGAATAAGTCTCGCTCATCCACCGGAGCAGTTGGGGTGAAGACTCGGCTTACTTCGAAATAACGTGAGCGACGGGTGGGTTGATCTTCTGCGTTCATGATTTGGGATGGCGATGATGAGCTTTAGTGCCGTAGTAAAAACCGGTAGCGGCAGATACCAATGCCACGACTGGTCCCAGCAAGATCTCGAGGACTCTTACCAAGTCTGCAACCGGTACCTTGCCGAACCAAACAGAGAGGAACGTGGCGGCGCAAATTCCTATCAAAAGCCAGATCAGCAGGTAGGCAATGTGTCTGCGCGCCTTGTCCTCGTTTGGAAGAGGGTCATACGGTTCAGTGTGCAGGGTCGTTGCAGTATCTTCCTTCCCTGGAAGCGCAGCATCAAGGTCGAGATCTTCTGGAGTCATGCTCTTCGCGGCGCTGTCACCTGCATTGTTATTGAGCCCCATTGCGAAACTCTCTCACCGTCTCACAATTTGGCGTGTAGGTTGATTTGGTAGCTCAACCAAGACCTTGCCGTGCTTGTCTTCGATGTCATCAAAGAAAAGTTCTGTGCTGACAGCTCGGCGTAGCACTTCGCTTCCGCTGACGCCCAATTTGCTCGCTAACTTCTTGATTTCATCGACCGTGGAGGCAGGAAGACTCACGGTGATCTTCATTTTTTCCGTAGTAGACATGGAACGCTCCTCGATGGTACGGCAATTGGGTGGAATTTTACCATAAAAAATACTTCCAATAGAAGTTAAAAAGGTGGCTGCGTAGCGCTGCCGACGCCGCTACGCCTGAAAGAGGCCCAACTTTGAGGCAGTACATGGGGGCGCTGAAACCCAGCGCCACGGCTCAAGAAATTCGTCTAAAACCAATGGTCATACGCTTTGAAATCAAGAGCTTATGGACCATTCGTGGTGAAGTGTGGTTAGACAACTTTGCTCCACAAGCCCTGGCAAATCAATGGGATATGGTGGATTTTCGATAGTCTGACCGAATACATCGTGGTCGTGGCCTTGGTCGCCGTAGCGGCCATAGCGGTGTATCAGTACTTCGGCCAGGTGGTGCGATCGCAGACCGCCGCCATGGCGCGTGAACTTGCCGGCGAGGACGGCGGAGCGCAGAGCCGTGCGGCGCAACAGGCGGCGCAGAAAGCGGCGGCGCAGACCAAGGCGCGGTCGCTCAAGTCCTTCACCGGCAATGCCGCGGATGCGAAGTGACTACACGTTCTTGCGCATCGCTTACCCACCAGCGTGGCCAGGCGCTGGTCCTGGGCCTGCTGATGGTGGCGGTGGGGGGCATCTCCCTGGTCGTGCTGTACAACCTGGGCCAGACCGTGGGAGCGCGTCAGCGGCTGACGCATGCCGCGGACGCGGCGGCGTATAGCGGGGCGCTGGAGCAAGCGCGCGCGCTCAATGCCCTTGCCTATATCAACCGGACACAGATCGCGCATCAGGTCGCCATGGCCCATCTGGTCACGCTAGGTGCGTCGGCGCAATACGCCCGCACCCTGCAGTCTCAGCGCAATCGCCGCAATCCGCCCGCGGGCTTGATCACCATGTTGTTTGGTCCGGATGTCGGCATGGCCTATCAAACCGCGCAAGCCGTGCCTGATGCGGAACAGAGGCTGGCAGCGGCGTTCGGCGAGCACGACAGAGTCGTCCACCAGGTCCTGGAAGCCGCCGCGGCGTCCGCTGTCGCCGGTCTGACGGATTCGCGCGGTCGCATCATGAATAAGGTCCTGGTCGCCAATCTTGCGGAGGATGTTCCGACACTCGGCGCAGATGGCGTGCATGCCAGAGGCGCCAGTTTGCGGCTGCTGACGGACGGGTGGCCTGGCTACGTGGGGCGCCGCCTGGCCATGCGCGACGCAGGTCTGCGACCCGCCGTCGAGCAGGCAGTGGAACGCTATGGCTTCCTCAATCGCCGTAGCGCCACACGGCGCAATCCGTGGATGGTTCAACCGCTATGCCCGCTGCATCGTCACGAGCTGCGGCGCCGGGGCTCTACCTGGTTGGGACCGGACGGGCGTTGGGGGGCGCTGGACACCCAGTCCTACCATGCACTGCGCTTCAACCGCTGGAGGGGCTGCTACTTTCGCGAATACGCCATGGGCTGGGGTACGGCGCAGGGGCAGAAGATCAAATCGCCCGAAGGCCTGGAGTACGTGGATGAGCCGCCGCTCGATTTTTCCGACCAGGATTTCTGGCGCTGGGTGGAACTGTCAACAAAGTGGGATCTGCTCAATGACATAAGCAATCCCATGGCCAACTCATACGCCATGGCTGCTGCTCAGCGCTGGCCGGGCCGGGGCCTGCCCGCCTATCGCGAAGTCGCCTTGTCGCGCAGCGGCGATGCCCTGCGCTTCGCGGTGGCCGTCCGGCTTGCCGGTACATCCTTGAAAACCACGGATGCGCAAAGCGCGGTTCGGGCGCCCGAGGGAAAGTTCCGCTATGCCGCCCTCGGTCCGGAGGACGCCATTACCGTGACCTCAGCGGCGGAGACCTACTTTGCCCGGCCGGAACCACGCGCGGACGGCCGTGATGAACTTGCCACGCTTTTCCGTCCCTACTGGCAAGCGCGCCTGTCGGCCGTTACCGTGGGCGAGGCTGCGCGGGCAAGGGGGACGCCATGAATCGGATTCGCACGCGGCAGCAAGGGCAGGCCTTGATCGAAGCGTTGCTGATGCTGCCGCTGCTGGCCCTGCTGCTTTGGGCGGCATCCTGGATAGGCGGATTGCAGTTCACGGCTCAGGAAGTCGCGCAGGCCAGCCGCAAGGCCGCGATGGCCGGCGCCTTGGGGCAACCCTCGCAGAATCAGCACGCTCCAAGCGGCACGGCGCTGTCGCGGAATGCCAGCGCGCTGCCTGGTATCGCGCCAGCCCAGGTCACCGCCTTGCAGGACGAATGGTTCGGCGCGGAACTGAAACTGATGACCGCGACGGCAAGCACTGCGCGCCGTGACCGGGACAATGCGGCCTGGTTGCGCATCGCCCGCCGCACGCACGTGGCAAGCGGCGCCGGGTATGCGCACGGCGACACCGACGCGCAGCGCCGCATCGGCCGTGCGCCAACATCCTGGCGCAGGGCTGAAAGCGCTTCGCTGGCGGAGGCACGGCGTTTGAAGCCTGTTGTCGACCGCCTGGACGGGCCGTGGCGCAGGCCTGGCCTGTCGCTGGACTGGCTGTCCGAATGGGCGGATGTGGTGCCCGCGGATCGGCTTAGCAATCGCAAGGGGGCGGGCAAATGATCGGACTTTGTCTTTCGCCATTGCCTGTGGGGCAGGTTGCCCCATGGGGTAGTGGTTGGCGGACGTTGGCGGTGGCACGAACACTACGCCTGTTGCTGGCTGGTGCACTGGCCGTCGCTTTGGTGGGGGGGCGCAACATTGCCGCCGCGCAGGATCGGGCGAAAGACGGCAACGAGGCAGGAGCCGCCACCAGGACCCGGTCCGGCGTCACCGCGCTGGAAGCCTTGCGTTTTCCTGCGGGTTCGCGGCGCGGGCTGCTGGCGGAAAGCATCTGGCTGCATGGCATCCCCGCACGCGTGCTCATATTCGATACGCCTCTCAGCACGCCCGAACTGATCCGCTACCTGTCAGCGCAGCAGCCCGCTCTGGCCGACCTGAACGTGTTGTCCGGCCAAGCCATCCTATCGGGTCAGGTGGGGCAAGAGCGCTGGGTCGTCCAGATGGAAGGCCTGGGCGCGCGCCGCACGGCCGGAAGCATTTCGGCGGTCAGCCTGCTGGCTGCGCCAGATAGTCCGCTGCCTGCCTGGCTCCCGGCTGGCGCTCGTCAGAGGCTGGACGTGGCGGTGATGGAGGACGGCGTGCGAGTCTCGGAACGCATCTGGCAATACGCCTTGCCGCCGAGGCAGTTGGCTCCGCTGCTGGAGGAGCGCCTGGCCCAGAACGGCTGGCGTCGTGTGCCGGCGTCCGAGGAGTCAGCGCATTGGTGGATCCGTCCGGGCGCGCGCATGCGGTTGTCGCTGGTGCCGCTGGAAGGCGGCAGCGGGCTTCTGGTCAGCGGAAGATCGCCATGAGGCTCTGGATCACCCATGTCCTGCAGCGCCTGCGCAGAACGGGCGTGTACGCCATCGCGCTGATCGCGGGCTTGGTGTCCGCGTGGGCGGTGCGAGAGCACGTGCAGCAGCGCGTCCAGGCGCTGGAGGCCGAGGCGCGCACGCCGATGGTCAGCCGCCTGGTCGCGGCGTATGACTTGCCCGCGGGCACGCAACTCGAAGAGCTGCATCTCGCCGTGCGCGAGATCCCGGAGCCATGGGCTTCGCGGGCCAGCATCGATCCCCTGGATCTTTCTGGCCTGCTTGGCGCCACCTTGCTGGCCGATGTCGCCAATGGTGAACCCTTGCTCCGGGGGCATTTGACGTTCACCGCGCCGGTTCCGGCCTTGGCGTCCCGCCTGCGTAGCGGGCAACGCGCGTTGACGGTGGCGGCCACCGACCTGGGAGGTCTGGCGGAAGTGTTGCGTGTGGGCGATGCCATCGACATCTATGTGAGCTTCGCGCATCGCCAGCAGGAGCTGACCGTGCCTCTCTTGCAAGGCATGCGCGTGCTGATGGTCGGGGGCGAGGCCGATGGTGAAAACAAGGGCGGCAATATCACCTTGGCGGCGACGCCGGACGAGGCGATGCGATTCGTGGCGGCCCGGCAGAGCGGGGTGCTGACAGCGATGCTGCGCCATCGCGATGATGCCGCCGTGGTCAGCGGCGCAGCGCAAGGCGATCTTGCTTCGTTGATCGGATTGGACCTGGAGCCCCGGAAGGCGCCGGGCGTGGCCATTCTGTACGGCGATCGGCTGGAGCCCTCGGCGGGTGAAGGAGCAATGGAGATGGAGGCGGCCGTCTCGCCTCGACTGAAAAGGGGGCGGCCATGAGGCGTGTCGTCGCCAGCATATTCGCGTGGGTGCTATGCCTCGTCAGTCCGGCAGCGTGGCCAGCGGACGAGGAGATCGAACTCCAGGTGGGCGAAACGCGGATCCTGTCGCACCCCGGAGTCAAGCGCGTGGCGATAGGCAACGGCCAGGTGATCGGCGCCATCGAGGCCGAAGGGCGCGAGGTCATTGTGTTCGCCCGTGCCGAGGGCGTGTCGTCCCTGCATGTCTGGGCCAACGGCGCCCGCGCCAAGGCTTATGAACTAAGGGTGGTGCCGGCGGGGGCACCGCGCCTGCGGGCGGAAGTCGCGGCCTTGCTCGCCCGCATTCCGGGTGCGCGCAGCACCGAGGTGGGCGGCCGCATTCTGATCGAGGGCGACGATCTTTCCGATGACGACCGTTTGCGCATTGCGGCCCTGGCGGACCGTTATCCCGCCGTGCTGGATTTTACCGGGCAAGTGGGCTGGGATCGCATGGTGCAGTTGGACGTGCAGGTCGTGGAGATCCCCACATCGAAGCTGAGGGATCTTGGCGTGCGCTGGGACGGCATGTCCCAAGGCGGCATCAATGCCGGCCTGGCCTGGGATGCGGGGTCGTGGGGGCGCATGAGCCGTCCCGGCGAGGAAATCATAGAAACGATGGGCCGGGTCTCGTCGGCGGCCGGCTACTTCGGCGTCAATGCGTTGTTGTCGTCGCGCATCGCGATGCTGGCTCAAAGCGGGGAAGCCGTGATGCTGGCCCAGCCTCAATTGCTGGCGCGCAGTGGTGCCAGCGCAACCTTTCTGGCCGGTGGCGAGGTTCCCTACTCGTCAACCGATACGCGCGGCAATTCGACCACGCTGTTCAAGCCCTACGGCGTCATGCTCAGGATTACCCCTCGTGTCGACCGTAACGGGATCATCCGTTCCTTGATCGAAGTCGAGGCGAGCTCGGTGGACAACGCGCTGAGCGTGCCGGGCGGACCGGCGTTGCGCACGCGCCGCGCGTCAACCGAATTCAACGTGCGGTCCGGCGATACGCTGGTCATCGGCGGCTTCCTGTCGCGCGAGCGGGACGAGGCAAGCGACGGGCTGCCATGGCTGAAGGACATCCCGGTCCTGGGGGCCTTGTTCTCGTCCCGGCGCTATCAGTTGCGGGAAACCGAGCTCGCCATATTTGTGACGCCAAAGCTGATTGCGCAGGCCGAGCCCGCCATGGCGGACCGCGTGCGGCGTGGGCGTGGCGTGCTGGAAGCGGCATTTCCCGAAGCGCCTCGCCTGGGAACCGCCGTGCCTGCCGCGTCAGGCTGGGATGCCTACGCGGGCGCGGGCTCGCAATGGGACGCGCGACCTGAAGGTGTCCCGACTCCCCCAACGGAAACGAGGCCATGATCGACATAGAAATGATGTTCGAGGACGCCACGGTGGACAAAGCGACACTGGCCGCTCCCGTGCTGATCGGACGCGGCGCGCATTGCGGCTTGCGCATTGTGAACTGGCGTGTGGGACGCCAGCACGCCCGTCTGGTGCGCGAAGAGGCCGGTATTGCTCTTGAAGACCTGGGAACGCTGGGTGGGACGCTGGTGAACGGCGAGAGGATCGTGCGCCACGTGCCGGTATTGCCCGGTGATGAAATATTGATCGGGCCTTGTCGGCTGCGGGTGTCGCTGGCGGTCGCCTCCGAGCACACCGGCGAATCGAATGGTCCGGAGGCTGACAGCGCCGCGCGCGATATGGCTGCAGCGCAGCAGTTGCCGACGCTGGCCGCGCCTGCAACGCCGTTGCCGGCGCGCGCGCCGCTGCATCAGCTACAGGAGCGCCGGCGCCTGCATGCAGCCTTGCTGGCGGCGCTGGACCTGCGCCGCCGTGACGTGGCGGGCATGAGCGACGGCATGCTGCGTGCCGAGGCCGAGCGGCTGCTGACGCACATTGTTGCCACGGACGCGGATTTGCCGCCAGGGGCGGACCGCGCGGCATTGTGCCGCGAGGTGCTGGACGAAGCGGTCGGCCTGGGGCCTCTGGAGCCCTTGCTCGCCGCCGCCGACATCACGGAGATCATGGTCAACCGTCATGACGAGATCTACGTCGAACGTGCCGGCCGCCTGTCGCGCCACCAGGCGGCCTTCACCAGCGAGCAATCATTACGCTGGGTCATCGAGCGCATCGTCACGCCCCTGGGGCGGCGCATCGACGAAAGCTCTCCGATGGTGGATGCCCGGCTGGCGGATGGATCCCGGGTGCATGCCATCATTCCGCCGGTGGCCATGAGAGGCGCGAGCCTGACCATACGCAAGTTCCCGCAGCGGCGCCCGGGCATGTCCGATCTGATCGCGGCGGGTTCGCTGAGCGGCGCCATGGCGCAGTTCCTTGCGCTCTGTGTGCGGTCGCGCAGAAACCTTGTGGTGTCCGGAGGCACGGGAGCCGGCAAGACGACCTTGCTCAACATCCTGTCCAACGAGATTCCCGATGGCGAGCGCGTGGTCACCATCGAAGACGCGGCGGAGTTGCGCCTTAACCACGATCATCTGGTGGCGTTGGAGGCGCGTCCCGCCAACCAAGAGGGGCGCGGGCGCATCGACATCCGCGAGCTCGTGCGCAACGCGTTGCGCATGCGGCCAGACCGGATCGTGGTGGGCGAGTGCCGCGGGCCGGAGGCATTCGACATGCTGACCGCCATGAATACCGGCCATGAGGGATCCCTGACGACGCTGCATGCCAACTCGCCTCGCGATGCGCTGGGACGCCTGGAATCGATGATCCTGATGGCCGGCCTGGACCTTCCTTTGGCGGCGGTGCGCGAGCATGTCGCCGCCAGCGTCGACATCGTGGTGCAGCAGGCCAGGCTGGCCGACGGGCGGCGCGTCGTGACGTCGATCGCGGAGATCACCGGCATGGAAAGCGGACGTATCCAGCTCCAGGATTTGTTCCGGTACGACCGCGTCCGGGGTTTCTTCGGCTGCGGCGCCTTGCCCGGCTTCGCGCGCGATTGGACACAGCCCGATGAGGCCTTCGACCCTGCCTGGTTTTCCGACACGGAGAAGGCGGCGCCGGGGACTGCAATTTTTTCGCAAGGAACGCCATGATCTGGCTAGCGGCGGGGGCCGCCATGATCTCCGTGCTGCTGTTGGCTTGGCGGGTCCAGAGCTGGTTTGCGCCGGCGCTGCGTCGCTACCGCGAGGTCTACACGCAGGAGGCGGGCTTGCGCCTGAGCGAGGTGTTCCTGTTCATAGATCCGGCCCAATTGTGGGCCGGCGCAGTGGCCTGCGCCGCCTTGGCGGCAACCTTGGCCTTTGCCGCCACGGGTAGCGGCCTGGTGTCCGCCATGGCTGCGGCGCTTGCCTCGCGCTTGCCCCGTGCGCTTGTGAACGCGTTGCGACGTCGGCGCGCCCGCCGGTTTGAGCAGCAACTGCCGATGGCGTTGTTGATGCTTGCCGCCGCTCTGCGCGCGGGCGTGGCATTGACGACAGGCCTGCGCCACGTCGTCGAGCAGAGCGGCGCACCGTTGGCCCAGGAGTTCGGCTTGATGCTGCGCGAGCAGCGCATGGGAGTGCCCTGGGACTCCGCGCTTGAAAACCTGCGCAATCGCATGCCGGCCGATTCGACCGCTCTCGTCGTGGCTGCCATGCGCATTGCGGCACAGACGGGCGGCAATCTGGCGGAGGCGCTGGAGAGCATCGCGCAGACCCTGCGCGCCCGGCTGCAATTGCAGGCGAAGCTGCTGGCGCTGACATCGCAAGGGCGTTTGCAGGCCTGGATCGTAGGGTCTTTGCCCTTGCTGCTGCTGGCCGTGCTGGACCGCCTGGAGCCGGAAGTTATGGGTTTGCTGTGGCATACGCCCGTGGGTTGGGGCGTGCTGACCATCGTGGCGGTGCTGGAGACCACGGGCATGCTGCTGATCCGGCGCATTGTCCGGATCGATATCTGACGGAGGAGGCTGCGATGTGGCTGTACTTGAGTCTGTTGACGGCCGCGTTGGCTGCGGGGTGGTTGGCCTGGGTGGTCTTGAAGCCATTGTTGCTGGACAGCCAGGGCGCGTCCTCCGCCTTGCCGTGGTGGTGGCGAGCGGCCTGGCCTTGGATTGCGGCGGTGGCGCCCTTGGCCGGGCCTTTGTGTACCTGGCGTTGGCGTATCCGGCTGACGCGGGCGATCGAGCGGGCTGCGTTGCCCGCTGGCATCAGCTACGCGCATGTGGCGGCGCTGAGCTGGAGCGCGGCAACGGCCGCCGGTGGGCTGGCGACGACGGTAGCGCTTGTTCTGCTGCAGGCTCAGTCCTGGGGGTGGATTCCTTGGGCGGTAGCGTCTGCCCTGGGGGCCGGCGCCGCGCCGGGCCTCTGGTTGCAGAGTTTGAGCGTCAAGCGGCGGCGCAGCATCGAACGCGATCTGCCTTTCGTGTTCGACATGATGACCTTGTGTGTGGAGGCGGGGCTGAGTGTGCACGGGGCATTGCAGATGGCCGCACAGAGCGGCCCGGCCGGCATATTGCGCGATGCCTTGGCCGACGCGCTGGCTGAGATGCGCGCCGGAGTCTCCCGGACCGCGGCGATCAAGGCCCTGGCTGAACGCAGCAATAGTCCGCTTGCGCGCAATTGGGCTGCCGCCTTGGCACAGGCCGAGGCGCTGGGGATAAGCCTGGGGCCGGTGCTGCGCGCGCAGGCGGCGCAAAGTCGCAGCGATCGCCACGTGCGGGCGGAACAACTGGCGATGCAGGCGCCCGTGAAGATGCTGCTGCCCTTGATCGGCTGCATCTTTCCCTGCACCTTCATCGTGCTGGCCTTCCCGGTCATGGTGCAATTGCTGCAGAGCGTGCAATGAGCAATGACCAGCCATCGGGGCAGCGTGGCCGGCTCAGGTTGCTCAAGGTAGCCGACTGGTGTGGCCGCGCCCGCGGTTTGCTGGGACGCAAGCCGCCAGGGCCGCGGTCCGGCATCTTGTTGATGCCTTGTGCCGCAGTGCATACCTTTGGCATGCGTTATGCCATCGACGTGGCATTCATATCGCGGCGTGGAAGGGTGCTCGCGGTGCGCAGGGCGCTGGCGCCCTGCCGCGTGGCTTTATGCCTGGGCGCCGTTGCCGTCGTCGAGATGCGCGCCGGCATTCTCGATGCCGAACACGGAGGTATAGGCAGGATAGAAGCTGCAGTACAGCACGCCACCCGCGGCGATATTGAAGGGAATCTGCAGCGTTCCGGCAAGCTGCGGGGACAGGCCGATGGCGACCAGAAGGCCGGCGCAGAGGTCGATGAAAAGAAACACCAGGATCCACGTGGCGCCGTAGACCAGGAACGGCAGCTTGTTGCGCCAGCAGGCGATGCCGGAGAAAAACAGCGCCTGGATCAATCGCAGCCCATGCCAGGCGACCAGAACTGGCGCGTGCCAGAACAGCGCCGCGATCACGACGTACGTGATCGCGAACAGGCTCAGCGGCACGGCCATGGCGGACAGGATGGGCTCCATGGATTTTTCCACGGAGGCGATGCGCATGCCCTCGACCATCGCGTCGGTGAACGGCAGGAAAATGATCAGGCCGCAAGCAATGCAGAGCGCCGCGTACAGCAGCCCCATCAGGAACAGTTTCCTGAATACGCCGGGCTGCTTGAGCGGCTTGGCCCACATCGAGGGCAGCATGACGCGGTCTGCTTCGACGTGCTTGCACGCCGATAGCGTCATCAGCGTGATGATGGGCATCAGCGCCACCACCAGGATGGGGCCGACCGGCGGCGTCGCGGTGGCGAAGATGACCAGGAGGCTGATGGCCATGGCCCAGGTGAACATGGCCAGTGGTTGCTTGCGGAACAGACGGAAGCCGTCACGGACCCATTGCCAGCCGGATGTTGCGGGTAGGAATGCTGCTTGCATGGCTCTTTAAAGGGGGTGATCTCTCAAAAAGGGACGCGCTATCCCCATTATGGGGGGAGCAACAGTTACGGCAATATTGGCAGGCCCGGGCGGTGGCGTGCTTGCAACACTCTTTCGAAATGCCGGGGGTCGTGCGGTTTGAGGGTCTGGGCCGGCCGCGGCAGGAAAAAGTCGTACAGGCGCGATATCCAGAAGCGCAGCGCTGCGGCGCGCAGCATCAGCGGCCAGACTTCGCGTTCCGCGTCGGTGAACGGGCGCACGGCCGCATACGCCGCCAACCAGGATTCGACCAGTTCGGGCACGAATTCGCCGGTGTCGCGCTCGATGCACCAGTCGTTGACGCTTACCGCCACGTCGAACAGCCAGGTATCGCAGCCAGCGAAGTAGAAATCGATGATGCCGCCCATGAGCGGATCCTCGAAGGTGCCGGCAAACAGAACGTTGTCCCGGAACAGGTCGCAGTGGGCGGGGCCGGTCTGCAATGCCTGCCATGCCGGCGTCGCGGCGGCTGCCTGCTGGTCGGCCAGCTCCGACGACAGAAGCTGGGCCTGCGCCGGTTCCAGGAAGGGCATGACCTTGGGCGCCGTCTCCAGCCACCAGGACAGCCCGCGCAGATTGGGCTGGCGCAGCGGGAAGTCGCGCGCCGCCAAGTGGGCGCGTGCAAGCGTGGCGCCGGCCAGGGCGCAATGCGCCGCGCCGGGTGCGGGCTCGTAGCCGCCTGGCAGGCGTGAAACGATGGCGCAGGGCTTGCCATGCAGCGTCGTCAGGCGGGTGCCGTCGCGCAGGGTCTGGGGGCGCGGCACGGGAATGCCGCGCTCGGCCAAGTGGTACATCAGTTCGATGTAGAACGGCAACTGCGCCTGCGTGAGCACCTCGAACAGCGTCAGCACGTACTCGCCGCGGGTCGTGTACAGGAAGTAGTTGGTATTCTCGATACCCGCCGTAATCCCCCGAAGCGAGACAAACTCGCCCAGATCGAAATGCGCCAGGAGGGCGCGAGCGTCGTCTTCGGAGACAGGGGTGAATACGGCCATTGATGTGCGGAATCTAGGGGTTAACGGACGCGCGGCACGCCTGTTTCGGCTGCGGCGGCGCAATTTTAGACCACATGGCGGGCGGGCCTGTCCGCCATCCGGTTGAGCGGTCGGAGCCGCCGGCCGGACACAAAGCCGCCAAGCACCGTAAAATACCGCATCCCCTTGTTTTGTAGAGTGATTCTTGGACTCCCCCGACTGGCGGCTGTGCGTCGCCCCGATGATAGATGTGACCGACCGCCATTGCCGCTTTTTCCATCGGCTGCTGGCGCCGCGCGCCCGCTTGTACACGGAAATGATCACCACCGGTGCGTTGCTGCACGGCAATGTCGAACGTCACCTGGATTTTGACGAGGCCGAGCATCCCGTGGCCCTGCAACTGGGCGGCAGCGAGCCCGACGCCCTGGCGCATTCGGCCCGGCTAGGCAAGAAGTGGGGTTACGACGAGATCAACCTGAATTGCGGCTGTCCTTCGGAGCGGGTGCAGAAGGGGGCGTTTGGCGCCTGCCTGATGGCTGAGCCTGCGCTGGTGGCCGATTGCATGAAGGCCATGCAGGACGCCGTGGATATTCCGGTCACCGTCAAGCACCGGCTTGGGCTGGACTATGACGAGTCCTATGAATTTGTCCGCGATTTCGTCGGCAAGGTCTATGACACCGGTTGCCGGGTGTTCATCGCCCATGCCCGCAACGCGGTGCTCAAGGGGCTCACGCCCAAGGACAACCGCGAGATTCCGCCCCTGCGCTATGAGGTGGTGCGGCAATTGAAGCGCGACTTCCCGGATTGCACGTTCGTACTCAATGGCGGCCTGGCCGACGCCGGGCAGTCGGTGCGCGCCGCGGGTGATTTCGATGGCGTCATGCTGGGCCGGGCCGCCTGGCATACGCCGCGGGTGCTGTCCGAAGTGTCGCTGCAGTTGTGGCCGTCGCTGCGCCTGCCGAGCGACGCGCAGGTGGTCGACGCCATGATGGAATACGCGGCGCGGCAAGTCGCCGTGGGCGTGCCGCTGCGGGTGATGACGCGGCCGATGTTGGGGCTGGTGAACGGCCAGTCTGGCGCGCGCCGCTGGCGTCGCATGCTGTCCGATCCGGCCTTGCTGGCCGCGAACAATCCTGAACTGATTTACGATGCCTGGCGCAGCCAGCGGCATGCGCCTGATATGCGCGGCGCCGCGGTCGAGGCGGCGCCGGCTGGGGTGTGACGGCAGGCCAGCGGCGGCTGGCCAGGGGCTCAGGACTTGGCCGGTTCAGCGGTTTCCGTAGGCCAATCGCGGATGTAGGCCTTCAGCATGTTGTTTTCGAACTGCTGGGCCGCCACGATGGCCTGGGCCATGTCGTAGAACGAAATGACACCCATCAGGGTGGGGCCGTCCATGACCGGGATATAGCGCGCATGCTTTTCGAGCATCAGGCGCTGCACTTCGTCGGCGCTGGTGTTGGGTGACACGCTGACCGGCGCGTCGTCCATGATGGAGCGGATGGTGGTGTCGCCGGCGCCGCCATGTGCATGCATGTGGCGGATGATCTCGCGGAACGTGAGCATGCCGGTCAGCGTCCCGAATTCCATGATGACCAGCGAGCCTATGTCCTGCTCGCTCATTGTTTGCACGGCCTGGGATACAGGCATGTCGGGCGACGCCGTATAGAGCGTATCGCCCTTGACGCGCAAAATCTCGCTGACCTTCAACATCGGTTCCTCCTGGGCGGACTGCGCCCTTATCCTATTTACTAGTTCTTTTTCGCTTCCAGCTGCAGCACCGGAGCGATTCCATTTTCGGTATTTTGCGCTTCTCCGCAGACTTCTTCCAGCGTGGGCGTATTTTGCTGCGAAATCACGGCCGAGGCGACTCGCAATATTTCCGGGTCATTGCGGACCCTGGGCTGGCTGCGATCCAGCAGAAAATGATCCACCACGGGCGCCATCGAGGTATTGCGGGCATCGCAGGTCAGCACCCAAAGGCCTTCAGGGCTGCGTGTCGCCAGCCCCATTTCCGCCAGCGTTTCCAGCACTTCGTTCAGTTCGTCCTGGTGCAGGCGCAATTGCGCGGCCAGCAGATTGGCGGGTAGTCCCGGCGGATTGGCCGCCTGCGCCTGGCGTAGCGCGCGCAGCGCATCCACGGCATCCACAAAGGGCGCGCCGGGATAGCGGTTGATTTCCCAGCGGCCCAGGCGGATAAGAGGCGCGCTGGAAGCCAGGATGGCCCCCAGTAGCACGGCCAGCCACGACAGGTAGATCCAAAGCAGGAATATCGGCAGGGTGGCGAATGCGCCGTAGATCACGGTGTAGGTGGGGAAGCGCGTCAGGTAATAGGCGAACGCCGACTTCATGATTTCCAGCACGACCGCGGTCACGCAGCCGCCGACCAGGGCGTCGCGCCAGAGAACCTCGCGGTTCGGGACCATGACGAACAGCGTGGCGAAACCGAGAGCGGTCAATATCAACGGGATGAACGACACTGCGACGCTGAGGGCTTCAGGCACGTCCCGCACCAGGCCCAGCGATTCGCGCGCCACGAACGAGGTCGCCCAAAGGCTGGCGCCCGCGACGACCGGCCCCAGCGTGATGATGGCCCAATACACCAACGCGCGCTGCCGCAGAGGGCGCTGGCGCGTCACATGCCAGATGTCGTTGAACGCCTTGTCGATCGTCATGATCAGCAACAGCGAGGTGATCAGGAGGAACACGCCGCCGATGGCGGTCAGGCGCGAAGCCTGACGCGCGAACTGGTTCAGGTAATCCATGATGTTGTCCGACACGGACGGGGGCATCAGGCTGTTGGTCAGGAAATCCTCGAGCGCGACGCGGAATTCCTGGAATACCGGAAAAGCCGTGAATAGCGACAGGACCACGGCCAGCATTGGCACGATGGCCAGGACGGTCGTGAAGGTGAGACTGGACGCCACTTGCAGCAGTTTCTCTTCGCCGGCGCGTTCGGCGCTGAAGCGCACGACGCGTCCGGCCCGCGCGATCCATGAAGAGCGCGGGGTCGAGTGCTCGGTGGCCGCCGGCGTAGTGGCGGCAGGCTCGGCGGGGCGATTCATCAGGCGATAATAGCAGCATGAACCCCGAACTCAATCCCCGTTTGCGCCTGCTGGCCTCGGTTTCGCTGTTCGCCCTGATCGTGCTGTGCGTCACCTGGGAAACCGTGGTGGCGCCAGTGCGGCCCGGCGGCTCCTGGATGCTGCTCAAGGCCCTGCCGCTGGCGTTTCCGCTGCGCGGCATCCTGCGCGGCAATCTCTATACCTACCAGTGGGCGTCCATGCTGTCGCTGCTCTATCTGATGGAGGGCGCGGTGCGGGCCATGTCGGATCCGGCCCCGCTGTCTGTGCTGATGGCCTGGGGCGAGATCCTGCTGTCGACCATTTTCTTCCTTAGCGCCATTTTCTACGTGCGACCCGCCAAGCGGGCCGCCAGGAGGCAACGCGCATGAGCGCCCAGAAGCTGTCCGACCTGCGCGTCGTCAATTCCTTTGCCGCCTTGCCTGCGGCGTTCTACACCAGGCTCGAGCCCCAGGCCTTGAACAATCCGCGGCTGTTGCACGGCAATGCGCAGGCGGCGGAACTGATCGGCCTGGACCCGTCCGCCTTGTCCACGCCCGAATTCCTGAGCGTGTTTTCCGGCGCCCAGCCGCTGCCGGGCGGCGACACGCTGGCCGCGGTTTACAGCGGCCATCAGTTCGGCGTCTGGGCTGGCCAGTTGGGCGATGGGCGCGCCCATCTGTTGGGCGAGGTCGAAGGGCCGAAGGGCAATTGGGAATTGCAGCTCAAGGGCTCGGGCATGACGCCGTATTCGCGCATGGGCGACGGCCGCGCGGTGCTGCGCTCATCGGTGCGCGAATACTTGGCCGGCGAGGCCATGCATGGCCTGGGCGTGCCTACGACGCGCGCGCTGGCGCTGGTGGTTTCCGACGACCCCGTCATGCGGGAAACCGTGGAAACGGCCGCCATCGTTACGCGCATGTCTCCCAGTTTCGTGCGTTTCGGTTCTTTCGAACATTGGTCGTCGCGCCGCCAACCCGATATGCTGAAGACGCTGGCGGACTACGTCATAGACCGTTATTACCCGGAATGTCGCGAGACCGGCGCGGGCGAGGTTTCGAATGACGTGGCGCCCTATGTGAATCTCCTGCGCGCCGTTACGCGGCGCACGGCGTTGCTGATAGCGGACTGGCAGGCGGTGGGCTTTTGTCACGGCGTGATGAATACCGACAATATGTCCATACTGGGGCTGACGCTGGACTATGGTCCGTACGGTTTCATGGACGGTTTCCGCCTGGGCCATATTTGCAATCACTCGGACTCGGAAGGGCGTTATTCCTGGAACCGCCAGCCGTCCGTGGCGTTGTGGAATCTTTACCGCCTGGGCGGCAGCCTGCACGCGCTGGTGCAGGACGTGGAGGGTTTGCGGGCGGTCCTGGACGAATTCGAGGCGGTCTTCACGCGTGCCTTCCATGACCGCATGGGCGCCAAGCTGGGCCTGGCCGCATGGCAGCCGGCCGACGAAGCGCTGCTGGACGATCTGCTCAAGTTGATGGACGCCAATCAGGCGGATTTCACATTGACCTGGCGGCGCTTGGCCGACGCCCTGTCGGGCCAGCGCGCTGCGTTCGCAGACTTGTTCATCGACCGGCCGGCGGCGGGAGCCTGGCTGGACCGCTTGGTGGAGCGGCATGCGCAGGATGGACGGCCGGTGCAGGATGTAACTGCGGGCATGAATCGCGTGAATCCGCTTTACGTGCTGCGCAATCACTTGGCGGAGGAGGCGATCCGGGCGGCTAAATCGGGCGATGCCGGCGAGATCGACACCTTGATGAAGCTCTTGCGCAATCCCTACGAGGCCCAGCCCGGCCATGAGCGGTATGCGGCATTGCCGCCGGATTGGGCAGGCAGCCTGGAGGTTAGTTGTTCCTCGTGATATTGGCCGCCAGCCGTACAAACCAGAGCAGGGTGCAAGCGATTTTCCCGGGATTTACGGGAAAATAACTATTTGGACAAGGAATATCGCAGTTTTTTTCACTGCAATCATTCGTTTCCATTGTAAAAGACGTAAGATTGTCGCCAACGGAATACCCGGGACTCTGCGTCCGCGGGGCATTTGTCGATAATCTTCAAAATAAAGCACTCTAAATATGGCTGGCGCAGATGGTTTGCTGTGTATCGGTCTGCTTGAGGATGACGCGGACTTCCGGGAGGAGTTGGCGTTAGGCTTGGGTGGCTATGGTTTCCGGGTGGCATTTGCCTGTGACAATGCCGCGGCGTTTTATCGCCGGTTGCAGGAACAACCTTGCGATATCGTCATTCTTGACGCCCACTTGCCAGGAGAGGACGGTTTCTCCGTGGCGACCCGCCTGCGCGCCCTCAGTCCGGTTGGTATCGTCATGCTGACAGGCCGCAGCGCGCTGGAAGACCGGGTGCGCGGCCTGGAAGGCGGCGCCGATGTCTATATGACCAAGCCCGTCGATTTGCTGGAGCTCAGTTCGGTCATCCGCAGTCTGGCGCGCCGGATGCGCTTGGCCAAGGCGCCGCGTCCCGTGGATGCGGAGACGCGCGCCACCGCCGACACCTCATGGTCCCTGCAGGACGGCGGCTGGATTCTGGTGGCGCCCGATGGCGCTTCGCTGCATTTAAGCGCCCAGGAGCGCACCTTCCTGATCGCTCTGATGGATGCCGCCGGCAGCGCGGTCAGCCGGCAGGTCCTGGCGGAATTGTTCCTGCCGGATAGCCCAGGGGGCTTTGAATTGCGCCGTATCGATGTGCTGGTCAGCCGTTTGCGCGCCAAGGCACAGAGCGCGGGCCTGAAGTTGCCGGTGCTGTCGGTGCGCGGCCAGGGTTACGTGTTCGCTGCCTGAAAATGCCCGCGGCGGTCAAGCCGCTGGCGCGCTGGACGGCAAGGTGACGACGAAGCGCGTGCCCACGCCCACCTGGCTTTCCATGGTCAATGAACCGCCCTGGTTCTGGCAGATGCGCCGGGCCAGGTATAGGCCAATGCCCATGCCTTGAGTCTCCCGGTGCGCCGAGCGCCGGAAATGCGGTTCGAAGATCTTGGCCTGTTCCTCCACGCCGATGCCTGGGCCGCGGTCAGTGACGGCCACCCAAGCCATGGGAATGCCCTCCACCCGGGTTTCGCCGGTTTCGATGCGGACGGGTTCATTCGCTGGCGAATACTTGATGGCATTGTGGATCAGGTTGCGCACCACCACACTGGTCAAGGGGCGGTCGCAGTAGACCGGCAGGGAGGCGCCGGCCTGCAACATCAGCGCATGCGCCGTATCCGGTTGCATCGCGGTGACGACATCGCGCACCAGATCCGCCATGTCCGCTTGTTCGCCGCGCGGCGTCCACGCCTGTTCGCCCAGCCTGTCCTGATTCAGCAGCTGATCCATGAGTTCGGTCATGCGGGTGACCGAGCGATGGATGCGCGCCAGGCGGTTGTCCACGGCCTCGCCGCTTTCGGCAAGTATCATGTCCAGGGACTGGGCTGCCGCACTGACGGTGGCAAGCGGTGCGCGTAATTCGTGCGAGATCAGCGCGTTCATCTGGCGTTGCGTATCGAGTGCGCCGGCCAGTTCCGCCAGTCTTAGTTCGCCTTGGGCCACGTGTTCCGCATTGTTGTGGTCCTGGACTGCGTGTTTCACTTCCTGTTGCAGGCCGCTGGATTGATGGATCGCGAGCAGAACCAAGGCGCTCGATACCAGCAGCAGTCGTGCAAGTTCGGCGACCGTTCCGCCCGCGCCCTGGGGCAACCAGGCGTCATGTCCCAGCAGCCAGACCGATATGCCATAAGCGCCAGCCAAGATCAGCGCGGCTGCGCGTGCGGGTGTTCTGCTTGCCCCGCGGATCAGGAACCAGATGGCCAGCGGCAGGCTGGCGATGGCGCAGGCGCCCGCGATCGCGGCCGATGCCATGCCGTTGCCTGGGTCGTAGGCGATGATCAGCGCCATTATGGCCATTATCGTCAACGCCGCGCTGGCCCAGCGGCAGGCCGTCGCCAGCTTGGTGGCGGATGCTGCTGCGAGTAGGGGGGCGGTGAGGGCGAGCAAGGCCGCATAGGATCCGGCTTGCAGCGCTGCCGGCGGCAACAGCGTGGGCATGGAGCGGAATACGCCTTCGAGCAGCATGAAGGCCAACCCCGCGCCGTACATGGCACTGCGGGTGGCCGCCCATGCGACGGCACAGGCCACGCCGCAGGCTGCGGCGACGCCGGCCGTCAGGCCCAGATGCAGGTCTTCGTATGACGCGCCCACGCCATAGGCCAGGACCGCGTCGGGGCCGAGCAGGGCGCACAGCAATAGCCCCAGGCGGGGCAGGATGACTGGCCGAACCGCGGGGGCGTCACCGGCGCGGCGCGGGCGCAAAGGCCAGCGTGTGCGAAAAAGCCAACAGATGCGAAGCAGCATGCCTTCCGTCAACTGGAACCCCAGGGATGATCTGGTACGAGTTCGTGCGTATGGGCGGAGTTTACGACAGGCCCGCGCATGGCATGGACGCCGATGCTCGCCAGGACGTTCTGCGTGGCGAGGTCAGGCACGTCTTCGGCGTAGACATCGATATTCAGCGCTGCGGCTGTCGCCACTACGGTGGCGGCGAGGTGCTGGCTGCCCGGGCTGTGGAGCAGGCCTGTGATGAAGCCGCCACATAGCTTCAGGTATGACAAGGGGAACTCATGCAGATGCTCGATGGCGCCGAATTGGTACGACAGCCGGCTTACGCCGACCCGTGCGCCGGCGGCCACGATGATGTCGCAAAGCTGGTGCAGGTCCGCCCCTTGCGCTGCAAGGGCTGCCGCATCGATTTCCACGATCAGGCGTGCGCTCAGGGCGGGGCGGTCGGCCAGCATGCGTTGCAGTCTGGACTGGAATGATGGCTGGGCGATCGAGGCCAGCGATATCGGCACTGCCAGCTCGCCAGGACGCGCGAACAGCCAGTCCAGCCCCAGGCGGATGGCTTGTATGTCGCACTCGGCGGCCAGTCCGAGGCGGACCGCGGGGGGCATGAAGATCGAGGCCGGCACGGGATCGGCGCCGGTGGTGTCGTGCAGGGTCAGGCTGGCTTCGTGGTGCAGCAGGCCGCCGGACAGATCGTGCAGAGGCTGCACGGACAAGGAGAATCTGTGCTGTTCGAGTGCGGTAACCAGGGCGTCGTGCCAGCTGTACTCGCCGATGTGCGTGCTGTCCGGCGCTCGGCTGGCCGGCGCGATCTGGTCGTCGTCGGCGCTTTCGGCGCACATCAGGGCGTGGTCCAGGCGCGCCAGCGTGTCGCTCATGCCGTCTCCTGGCGCGTAGGAGGCCATCGCCAGGGCCCAGCGGCAGGACTCATGCTTGTCCATCGGCACACGTAGGGCGCGCAGTTCGCGTCGCACCCGCTCGGCCAGCAGGCTGGCTTGCGGCGCCGAGCTGCGGGGCAGCAGCAGCGCAAAATCAGAACCGCTGATGCGCGCGAGCATGGCCGCCGGCCCGCCGAATTCGGCGACCAGCTTGCGCAGCCGGTCGGCGGATGAGCGCAGCCACTGGTCCGTGAAGGCGCGCGAAAGGTGCCGGTTGATCTGCGCCAGGTCGCGTTGGCGGAACATCAGCAGATGGCCGCCGGCTTCGGGGTCCTTGTCCGCCAGCGCCAGCCTGAACTGATCGACAAAATACTTGCGATTGTGCAGCCGGGTGATGGGGTCCTTGTAGATCTCGCTCTGAAGCGATTCGATCCGGGCATTTTGTTCCTGGACGGTGGCGGCGACCATGCGCTGCGCGTCCACCAGCGCCTGATCGACGCCCGCCAGCTCGCACGTGCCGTTTAAGGTCTTGCGGTTGCCCGGCGCCAGCGCGCGCACGCGTTCGCAGATGTCCCGAGAGGTGCGCGCTTCCATCCGCCGCGCGAGATTGAGGGAGAACAAGACCCACAGCAGGCCTGCGGCCAGCACCAGCCCCAGGACCCGCACGCCGCCTTGCCACAAGGTGTCGCGGGCTTCCCGCGAATCCGCCTGCACGGTGACGATACCCCGCGAACTGCCGTCCGGGGCCGCGTAAGGCCGCGACACGGCGGGCGCTTCCATGCTCAACCAGGCGTCGCGCCAATCGTGCTCCCTGGACTGAGAGTCGGTTTGCGGCGTTTGCCGTTCGATGGCGGGCGCGCCCCTTTCGTCGGTAATGCGTACCAGCGCGTAATCTCCGCCCGCGTACAGATCATCCGCCAGCGCCATTCGTTCGTCGGGGCCAGCCGCAGCGTGCGACAAGGCCCAGGCGAGCGCGTTGGCGCCGTCGTCGCTTTGCTGCGTCAACTGCGAGCTCAGATAGCGGTGCGCCGCCAGCATCCCCACCGCCTGCGCGCCGAACAGGACGAGGCCGATCAAAAGTGTGGTGAAGAAAAGTAGCCGGCGGAATGTGGACATGTATTGGGAGGTTCCCTTCCTGGCCGCTGCGTGGCCTGAACTGAGGACTGCCAGGTGTCCGGTTGGAACGGCGTCGAATCGCGATCAGCGCTAGAAGGCCTGGATACGAGGTGTGACACAAGTCACTAATACATCAGTGGAACAGCAATTCTACATGTCACAGAACGTGCCGAATATTACTAAATTCATGCCGCAAGGGGGCAAGCTGTGCAATTATTTCGGTGCGGCCCGGTTTTGAATGACAACTATCGAGACAGGGTGTATTAATTTTTCGGGTGTAGCTGTCGTAAGTAGTAGGGCGAGCATGGCATCAAGGGCCGGCGCTAGCCTTCGTGGCCTATCCCGAACCTTCCGTGAGCAACCAGAATAACCGTAGGAATACAGGGGAAAGAGGCGCGTTGCCTCTGAAGTGTGGCGTTTTTTGCGAAAATAATGCATATTTTAAAAAATGTTACAGTCCTTGGGTTCCTTTTCGAACCGCAACGCCAGGGGCTTATGGATAGGGGGCTTCGTGCGTGAGAGTTACCTGCTCGCACTGTGCCTGACGCTTGCGGGCGCACTTGTAGCGATATGCTGGGTCTTCGTGCGCAGGGAGCGCCTGCTGCGTCAGCGGCTGACGCGCGATGAACTGACCGGTGTCCTGAATCATCAGGAATTGCACCGGCGCGCCCGCGCTTGGCTCAACAATGCCGAGGGCCGCTCGCGCCGCGGCGCATTCTTCCTGGTGAGCTTCGAACAGTACGCCGAGATCAGCGCCATGTTGCGCGCGGGCGAAGATCAGGCCCTGTTGGTGCAGGTGGCCAACCGCCTGGGCCTGATCTGCCGATCCATGGGCGGCATGGTGGCGCGCTCCGGGACGGATGCGTTCACCGTATGCGCACCCGACGTGGATGAAACGGGCGCGGCCCAGGTGTCGGCCAAGCTGCTGGAAGCCCTGAGCGCGCCTTATGAATTGGGCGGGCGTCCGCTGATGGCCATGTTCCGTGTCGGCACGGCCCTGTATCCCGAGCATGGCCGTAGCGTGGAAGAGTTGCAGCGCTGCGTGCAAGTTGCCTTGCTCCCGCTGAAGGAGCGCGGCGGGCCGGGCTGGAACCTGTTCGATTTCCGCATGCTGGCGCGCCAGCGTGACCAGCAGGGGCTGGAAAACGACCTCCGGCTGGCGCTGACCACACCCGCCATGGAGCAGTTCGAACTGTATTACCAACCGGTCTGTGACAGCGGTACCGGCATGGTGCAGGGATGCGAGGCGCTGCTGCGCTGGCATCACCCCGTGCTCGGCAGCGTGTCGCCTGCCGTCACCATCGAACTGGCCGAACGCAGTGGCCTGATCGTGCCGCTGGGGGCCTGGATACTGGAACGGGCATGTACGCAGGCGGCGCTATGGCCGGCGACCTGGCGCGTGCATGTGAACCTGTCGGTCAAGCAGATGAACGAGGACGGTCTGGTCGAACTCGTGTCGGATGCGCTCGCTGCCGCCAATCTGGCGCCGCGCAAACTGGTGCTGGAAATCACGGAATCACTGTTCATCCTGCACTACGAACGTCATGTGAAAATCCTGAACACGCTGCGGGCGATGGGCATAGGCGTGGCGTTGGACGATTTCGGCTGCGGTTATTCCAGCCTGAACCACCTGCGTTGCCTGCCCATCGATTGGGTCAAAATCGACCGCAGCTTCATTTCCGCGCTCGAATCCGATGCCGGCAGCCGCGAAGTGGTCTCGGCGCTGTTCGGCCTGTGCCAGGCGATGCATCTGCCCGTGGTGGCGGAAGGCGTTGAAACCGAGGGCCAACGCGAGATCCTGAAGTCCCTGGGATGCCGGGTGATGCAAGGTTTCCTGTTGGGACGTCCCGCGCCGGCCTCCGAAATCCAGGCTTTGGCCTCGGCGGTGTCATAATCGGGGTTGCTTGCAAACCCGACCTCTCGACTCCCTATGCCCGGCAACACCCTAGGTACCCTCTTTACCGTCACCAATTTCGGCGAATCCCACGGGCCGGCCATCGGTTGCGTCGTGGATGGCTGTCCTCCGGGACTGTCGCTGGACGCTGCCGACATCCAGCTCGAACTGGACCGCCGCCGTCCTGGCACGTCCCGCCACGTGACGCAGCGCCAGGAAGCCGATCAGGTGGAAATCCTGTCTGGCGTATACGAGGGAGTGACGACGGGCACGCCTATCGGCCTGCTCATCCGCAACACCGATGCGCGCAGCAAGGATTACTCGAACATCGCCGATACCTTCCGTCCGGGCCATGCCGACTACGCCTACTGGCGCAAGTTCGGGGTGCGCGACCCGCGCGGAGGCGGCCGCTCGTCGGCGCGCCTGACGGCGCCGACGGTAGCGGCGGGCGCCATCGCCAAGAAGTGGCTGGCAGAGCAGTACGGTGTCAAGGTGCGCGGCTACATGAGTCAGCTTGGCCCCATCGCGATTCCCTTCGTTTCCTGGGACGAGGTCCCCAATAATCCGTTCTACGCGCCCAACGCCGAGGTCGTGCCGGAACTGGAAGCCTACATGGACCAATTGCGCCGCGACGGCGACTCCGTGGGCGCCCGGATCGAAGTCGTGGCCGAGAACCTTCCCGCGGGCTGGGGGGAACCGATCTATGACCGCCTGGACGCCGACATCGCCCACGTGATGATGGGTTTGAATGCCGTGAAGGGCGTGTCGATCGGCGCGGGCTTCGACAGCATCGCGCAGCGAGGCTCGGAACACGGCGACGAAATTACGCCGGACGGCTTTTTGACCAATAACGCCGGCGGGGTGCTGGGCGGCATTTCCACCGGTCAGCCAGTCACCGTGTCGCTGGCCATCAAGCCGACCTCCAGCATCCGGGTCGAACGCCGCTCCGTGAACCGCGCCAACGAACCGGTCATGGTGCAGACCCTCGGACGCCACGATCCTTGTGTCGGCATCCGCGCCACACCCATCGCCGAAGCAATGCTGGCGCTGGTCCTGATCGACCATGCCTTGCGCCACCGCGGTCAGTGCGGCGATCCGGTAGTCTGATACGCTGTCGTTCTTCGAATCGGCTGGGAGGCCTGCCATGAACCGGAAACGTCATCTGCTGCGCAATGCGGGCGCTGCGCTCGCGCTGGCGGCCCTGGCGGGCTGCACCGGCATGAACACCACGCAGTCGGGCGCCATCGGCGTCAACCGGACCCAATACATGTCCAGCATGGTGCCTTCGCAAGCGCTGGAGCAGGAAGCCACTCAGCAGTACGCGGACATACTCAAACAGGCGCAGGCCAAGGGCCTGCTGGACCGTGACGCCCAACAGGTTGCGCGGGTCCGCACCATTTCGCAGCGGTTGATCGCGCAGGCGGGAATCTTCCGGCCTGACGCCGCCAGCTGGAAATGGGAAGTGCATGTGCTGTCCAGCAACGAGATCAACGCCTGGTGCATGCCGGGCGGCAAGATCGCCGTCTACACGGGGCTGCTCGGCAAGATCAAACCTACGGACGATGAGTTGGCGGCGGTGCTGGGCCACGAGATTTCGCACGCCTTGCGCGAGCATGCGCGCGAGCGCGTATCCCAGCAGATGGCGACCAACCTGGGGCTGTCGGTGTTGGCTATCGCCACCGGGTCTTCCGCGGCGTCCGACCTGGGCGGGCAGTTCACCAGCGTCATGTTCACGCTGCCCAATAGCCGCACGCATGAAACCGAAGCTGACCGCATGGGCGTGGAGTTGGCAGCCAGGGCGGGCTACGACCCGCGCGCCGCCGTGACGCTGTGGCAGAAGATGGGCGCCGCCGATCAGGGCAGCGCCCCGCCGGAAATCCTGTCGACTCACCCGTCGGCCGCATCGCGCATCAGCGATCTGCAGGCCGCCGCGCAGCAGGTGCTGCCGCTTTACGAACAATCGAAAGGCAAAGCCTCCCGCTAAGGCCGCTGCGGCGGCCGCCGTGGCTTTTTGACCAGGGCCTTGGCTGTGGCCGCCTCAGGCTGCAGCCGTTTTGACACCGGGGCCGCGCATGATACCTATGCCCAGCCTGGCCAGAATGCGCTGCGTTTCGGCGTCCGGCACATCCTCGGCATAGACCGCGATCTTCAGGTTGCGTGCGGTTTCCAGCACCGAAGCCGTCAACTGCTGGCTGCCGGGGCTTTGAGACATGCCGCCGACGAAGCCCCCGCCCAGTTTCACGTACGACAAGGGCAGGGTGTGCAGTTGCGCCACCGCGCCGAACTGCTGCGCCAGGCGGCGCACACCGATATGCGCGCCGAACTCCGAGGCGACGCGGGCCAGCGTCGCGATCTGCTCGTGGCATTCCACCAGGCCATGGGCGTCGATTTCCAGGTACAGGCGGCGCGCCAGCGGCCGGTGTTCGGTCAGCAGCAGGGCCAACTGGCGGAAGAACTTCTGGCCTCGCAATGAGGGCAGCGCCACTCGCACGGCGAGTTCGCCGGTGTTGGCAGCCAGCCAATCCAGCCCCAGGCTGACGGCCTCCAGGTCGCAATCGGCCACCAGGTCCAGGCGCACCGCCGGCGGGATGAACAGTGTGGCGGGAATCGGCACCTGATCGGCGGCAGTGCGCATCATCAGCATCGCTTCGGTGCGGACGATGCTGCCATCGGTGGCTTGGAGGTTTTCCGTGGACAGCTCGAAACGGTGCTCTTCCAGCGCGGATTGGATTGCGTCCTTCCAGGCGCGTTCACCCGATTCCGAAGGCGATTGCATGTCGGTCGCGCCCGCGATCACGACCTGGTCGTTGCCAGCGCTTTCCGCCCGCATCAAGCCGAAGTCCAGGCGCGCGAGCACCGGGCCGGCCTGGCTGCCGTGGCCATAGTCGGTCATGGCCTGCGCCCAGCGGCACAAATGCCCTTCACCCACGGGGATACGCGAAGCGTGCAGGTCGGCGCGTACCTGCTCTGCCACCATCATGGCCTGGGGAGCCGCGCAGCCGGGCAGCAGCAAAGCGAAATCCGAGCCATTCAGGCGGGCCAGCAGGGGCGAGGCCACATGCATGCTCTTGAGGGTGCCGCGGATGCGCTCGCAGGCCGCGCGCAACCACTGGTCGATGAACTCACGCGGCATATGGCGGTTCAGGTCCGCCAGGTCGCGCTGGCGGAACACCAGCACGTGGCCGCCGTCGATGCTGCGTCCCGTCGCGATGGCATGGGTTTCCAGCGCACGGCGGAACTCGTTGACGAAGTACTTGCGGTTAGGCAACCCGGTGACCGGATCCTGGTTCAGTTCCAGCTCCAGCGATTCGATCTTGGCGTTCTGCTCTTCGACGCTGGCATGGATGCGTTCGCGGGTTTGATTCAGGGCCTGCACCACCCCGGACAGTTCAGGCACGCGCGCCTCTACCTGCTCGGTCGGCGATTCCTGGCCGATGCTGCGCACGTGGTCGCTGATTTCGCGCAGCAGGCGATTCTTGATCCAGCCTACCAGCATGAAGGCAAACACGGCCCACAGGATGCCGGCGCCCACCACCAAGGCGATCATCTTGAGACTGCTGCGCCACAGGGCTTCCCAGGCATAGGCGTCGTTCGCGATCAGCGTGACTTCGCCAATCTGACGCCAGCCGTCGCTGACGGCATGGCTGGCCGATTGCGCCGTCAGCGGAGCCAGCGCCTGGAACCAGGCGGGAACCGACGCCGCGGTGGCCGTGGATTTCCGTTCGATCAGGACCTTGCCTTCCGGATCGGCCAGGCGTACCAGCGAGAAGTGTCCGCCGTCGTACAGCGCCGATACCAGCAGCTCTTGCACGACCGGATCATTGTTCGCGGGCTGCGAGAGCGACAACGCCAGCGATACCGCGGCATCGGTGCTCTGCACCTGCAGTTGGCCTGACAGGTATTCCCTGGCGGAGTTCACGCTGAGCGCCAGCGTGCCCAGCAGGATGACGCCGATGGCAAGGGTAACGCTGAGCAATAGCTGTCGAAGTATGGACATAGTCTTATTTCCGGACATCAGGGGCGCACGCCTTCCCGTTCCATGCGTTGAAGTAGATCACGCCAGCGGCTGAGACGGTCAACCGGCGCGGCGGGTTTGCCGTCCACATAGACGCCGTCGGCATTGAAACTGAATACCGGCGTCAGGTCGCGACGCTGCGTGGCGGGCAAAATGGTCGAGATCAGGTTGTCCAGCACCAGCGGCACGGCGTTGGGAGTTTCGTAATAGCCCAGCACCATGTGGGCGATCTGGGTGCTGCTGGCCGCGCCGCCGATCCGTGCGCGGACGTAGATGAAGCGCAGCTTGTTCGCCGGCACGCCCAGCGCCAGCAGCGTGAAGTACTTGCCGATGACGTAGTCTTCACAGTCGCCAGCGCCTCTACCCAGCGATTCTAACGGCGTGGCCCAATAATCGGCCTGCTTCCATATGGTGATGTCCTCGCCGGACATCAGGGAGCGGTTCCAGAAGTCATTGGCCTGCGTCAGCGCACCTCTTTCCGGGGCAGGGGCGGGGCTGCGCATCAATTGCAGCCATTCCGACACTGCCTTGGAGCCTTTCGCGCCATAGCGGCTGGCCGACAGGCTTTGCAGCCGGTCGGCATTGACTTCCAGGGCGGAACTTCCGCCCCAGCCGCAAGCCAGGCATAGCAAAGCCAATCGGCACAGATTCAGCGTGCGGCGGAAACGGCGGGACGATGGCATGAAACGGATTTTCACATTTTTCCGGGCATCTTAGACGTGCCCAGGGAAAAAATGCGTCATGCAGGTCGGGGAGGGCCGCTGCGGGCCGTCCCCTGGGGCTATTGCCTAACCGTGGTCAACGATCAGCTTACCCTTCTGCAGCAGGTCGTTGATGATGGCCTGATTGTTCATGAACTGGCCGTAGGCGTCGTGGGTGAAGTCTACGTCTGTCACCACGATCTTCTGATCCGCACCCTGGTCGCCCAGCTTGCCCTGGGTATTGATGTCGATGACCGTGTTGATGCCTTCCTTGTGGAAGTTCAGGTAGTTGCTCAGGTTGCCATCATTCTCGCCGACCAGCAGTCCCTGCAGATCCAGGATGTCGCCGCCATCGGCCGGCTTCAGGGTCGAGAAGTCTACGATCCAATCCACGGCCGGGGTGTCTATGGTGCCTTGGTCGTTGAGTACCCACTTGAACGTGTCACTTTCATAGCTGTCGGGCACGGAGTCGCCGGCCAGGATGTCACTGCCCATGCCGCCGATCAGGATATCGTTGCCAGCTCCACCTTCCAGGCGGTCGTACTCCGTGCCGCCCGACAGTATGTCGTTGCCATCGCCAGCTTCCAGCTGGTCCCCGCCACCTTGGCCGTAGAGAATATCGTCGCCTCGACCGCCACGCAGCCAGTCGTGGCCGCCGCGCGTGTCACCATGCATGTCGAGTGTTTCGTGATTCTCTGAGATGAACTTGTGCAGGTCGGCGTCGGTGGGCTGCGAGCCGTTCTTCAGGAGCAGGAACTGCTTGAGTGCAAACAGGCCGGATCCGTCGAGCAAATTGGCGGGCTTGGCGGGGTTGTCATCGATACCCCAGGGCAATCGATCCGTGTTGATCGTATCTCCGAACAGGATATCCGAGCCGTCATTGCCGATGAGCGTGTCGTTGTCCGGCCGAGCTAGCACATGACTCGGCCAACTTCCGGCTTCAGCTTCCCGGCCATGCGGATCGATCAGCCAGCCAGCAGGATTTGGGGGAGGAGGGGGGAGTCCCAGTACGCCTCCTTGGTCGCCCAACATTACGTCGTTGCCGTGACTGCCCTCTTTCTTAGTGTATTTCTGCCCACTACCGTTGTCGTTGTCGCCGACGATGAAGTCACCCACATTCAGCCTGAACGCGTGCGGATGCGACGTGTCCTGCCCCTCGTTGGCAGTACCGCCCGTGTCCTTGATTCGGAAGTTGAAGGATGAAGCGTCGCCGTCGCCGTAGGTGGCGCCACCAGCATGGAACACCAGCTTGCCGCTGGCCAGATCCTCCGCACTGATCTCTTGCCCTAGTCTGATCGTCTTGCCGTTCAGGAACAGCGTGCCATCCAAGGGTAGCGAGTCGATGATCAACGACTTCATCGAATGGCCTTCCCCAGAATCGGAAAATGGAAAGTCATTCAGACCGAACGTGTAGCGATCGCCAGCCACCACGTTGCCGAAGGCGTCTTGCGATATCGGGGCGTCGTTGACCGACAGAACTCCAATGTCCAAGGTGGACGAGGTCGTGACCGTGTCGTCCGTCACGGTGTACGTGATCTGTGGGACGTTTCCGTTCCAGTTCGCGTCCGGTGTGAACACATAATTGCCATCGGCATCGACGAGGATTGAGCCTACGCCTTCCACGTAGGCAGTGATGCCGGCCGCGTAGGTTGTGCCGTTGAAGGTGAAGGTTGTGACAGTCAGCGCATCGTTGTCGACATCGACCGCTCCGATTAGCACGTTGCCAGATGCCGCATGGTCCTCCAACACCTGGTTGTCGTGTGCCTGGAGGATAGGTGCGTCGTTGGCGCCCGTGATCTCGACTGTCAAGACAGCGGTGCTGGTACCGCCCTCGCCGTCAGAGACGGTGTAAGTGATCGAGCTGTAGGTCTTTTCGCCGGCGCCGAGGCGCTGGAATGCAGGGCCTGGGTCGAAGCGGTAGGAGCCATCGGCGTTCAGCGTGAACGTGCCGCCATGGGACCCCGCGATGGCGGCGCCCACGCTGGCCGCGTTGCCGTTGACTTGCGAGACGGTAAGCGCATCGCCGTCTGGATCCCTGTCGTTTGCCAGCACGCCGTCTTGGGCACTGATGTCGAGGGCAGAGTCCTCGCTGGCTGCGTCCGAATCGCCAGCCGCGATGGGCGCGGGATTGGCGATGGTCCAGTCGAAGTTCTGCGAGCTTGTTGCGCCAGAGGAATCCGTGGCGGTAATAGTGATGTTGTAGATGCCGACGCTGCTGCCTTGCGAGGCCGAGGGATCGATGTCGCCGGTAATGATGCCAGTGTGCGGATCGATGCTCAGGCCGGGTGGCAAGCCGATTGCGGTGTAGGTGAGCTTGTCGCTCGCGTCTGGATCCGAGAAGTGGCCAGAGATGTCATAGCTCACATGGGACTGGGCATCCAGGCTGGAGGTGTCGGAAATGGCGGTGGAGACCGGGCCGTCGTTGGTGCCGGTGATCGTCACGATGGCGGTTGCCGTGGAGGTGGCTCCGCTGGGATCCGTGATGGTGTAAGAAATGGTGCTGATAGCGGTTTCGCCCGCGGCCAGGCGCTCAAATGCGTTTTCCGGCGTGAAGACATAGCTGCCGTCTGGCAGGACAGTGAACGTGCCGCCGTTGCTGCCCGCAACCGTAATGCCGTCCGAGGTCATGGGCCGACTGCCTACTGACGCTATCGTCAGGGGATCGCCGTCCGGGTCTGAGTCGTTCGCGAGCAGGTTGCCGCGCACCTGGCCGTTTTGATCGCCTTGTCCTGCATCGTCCCACGCGGTGGGCGCGCGGTTGATGTCGACGGACGTGGGCGGTTCCTCGTCGCCGGGGACGAGGCCAACGCCGGACATGCGTGGCAAGACTGCGTCATCGCGAGCCGGATTCGAGTAGGCCAGGTCTAGCGGGCTGGTGGTTTCAAGAAGGCGGGCCAGGCGGACAAAGCTGCTGCCGCCACCGCCGCCACCGCCAGCCACGACGGCGGCGGTGGGATCGAGTTCGTCGAACAGGTCGCGGCCGTCGCGCAGAGCGGCCAGCAATCGGTCGGAGTCGGTGCCTGTGGGCGGCGCTACCGCCGCTTCGGACGCGTCATCCAGAGTGCCGGTCATTTCGCTGGTCAGCGCGACTTGGCGGCCCTCGCCGATGATAATGGGTGTGCTGTTTTCAACCTGAAGAGAAACCGTGGCGCCCGAGGCCGTGACGACATCGCTGCCGGCGGGGACCTTGCTGCCCAGGTGCAGTTCAGTCAGGGATCCGTCGCTATGGCGCAGCCACGCGCGACCGGAGATTTCGTTGACGATTGCGGCGGAAGTGTTGGCCATGTCGGTCTCGTTTCAGAGTGTTGTCCAAGATGGCTTGATGCTAGATGGCGTTGCTGCCGCTCGATACTGCCAATACTGATAGTGCTAAGCATTTAGGTAGCGCAATGACGGAAAGTGCCTCATGCCAAGAGGCCATTGCGGATCCCGTCTGGCCTTACTGCTTAGCTGTGATCAACGTTCAACTTTCCCTTCTGCAGCAGGTCGTTGATGATGGCCTGGTTGTTCATGAACTGGCCGTAGGCATCGTGGGTGAGGTCGACGTTTTCTAGCACGATCTTCTGATCCGCGCCCTGGGTGCCAAGCTTGCCCTGGGTATTCACGTCGATGACCGTGTCATAGCCTTCCTTGCGGAAGTCCAGGTACTTGGTCAGTGTGCTGTCGCTTTCGCCGACCAGCAATTCCTGCAGATCCAGGATGTCGCCATCTTCGACAGGTTTCAGGATCGAGAAGTCCTGGACTGTATCCACTGCCGGGGCGGTGATTGTGCCCTGATCGTTGAATTCCCACTTGAACGTGTCGCTGTCGACGCTATACCCGCTGCCGTCCAGTCTATAGAAGTCAAAGCCATCACCGGCCATGATGTCATTGCCCATGCCGCCAATCAGGACATCGCTTCCTCCGTTGCCTTTCAGAATGTCGTCGCCAGTGCCGCCCGACAGGATGTCTTGGCCACGGCCGCCTAAGAGATCGTCGTTGCCGCCTTGGCCGTAGAGGATGTCATCGCCTTCATTGCCAGCAAGGAAGTCCTGTCCACCACGTGTATCGCCGTGCACGTCGAGCATGTCGTGGTTGTCCGAGATGAACCGGTAAAGATTGGCATCCGTAGGTGGCACGCCATTCTTGAGAAGCAAGAATTCCTTGAGCGCCCACAGACCAGACCCATCGAGCAGGCCCTCAGGCCTGGCCGGGTTGCCATCAACGCCCCAGGGCAGGAAGTCCGTGTTGATGGCATCGCCGAAAAGAATGTCTGAACCGCCGTTGCCGAAGAGCGCGTCTTTGCTCAGCGGAGCCAGCGCATGGTCCAAGCCGCTCCTTGGGTGGGCCTCCCACTCGGAAGGGTCCGGCAAACCCAATCCGCTGAGAGAGAGTGGTAAGGGAGGATGAATCATCCCCAGTACGCCGCCTTTGTCGCCCAGTATTACGTCTTTACCGCTGCCGCCCATCCAATAGTAGAGGTTGTTATCCGGAGTGTTGTTGTCGCCGAAGTGGTTGTTGCCGACGATAAGCTCGCCAGTACTCAGCTTGAACGTCTGCTGATATGAGGTGTCCTGGCCGCCGTTGGCGGTGCCACCGGTATCCTTGACACGGAATTCGAAGGACGAACCGTCGCTGCGGCGGAAGTCTGCGCCGTCGGGTTGAAACGTCAGTTTGCCGTTGGCCAGGTCTTCCAGGCTGATTTCACGTCCTGGCGCGATCGCTTCGCCGTTCAGGAGCAGCGTGCCGAATAAGGGGAGAGAATCTATGATCACCGACTTTAGCGAATGGCCCTCCTGCGGATCGGAGAACGGGAAGTCATTCAGGCCAAATACGTAGAGGTGGCCAGCTACCAGATTGTCGGGCTTGTCCTGCGACAGCGGCGCATCGTTGACGGACAGGACGCCAATGTCCAGGGTGGATGACGTCGTGACAGAGCCATCCGCCACGGTATAGGTGACCTGCGGCACTGCGCCGTTCCAATCCGCGTCCGGCGTGAATGCATAGCTGCCGTCGGCATTGATGAGGATCGAGCCCACGCCCGCAATGTATGCCGTGTTGCCCGCGAGGTACTTCGCGCCGTCGACGGCGTACGTGACAACGCTCAGCGCATCGTTGTCGGCATCGGCCGCGCCGCTGAGCACGTTGCCAGAGGCTGAGTGGTCTTCCAAAACCTGGTCGGCATGGGGCAGGATTACCGGCGTCTGGTTGGTACCGGTAATTTCGACCGTGAGGGTCGCCGTGCTTGTACCTCCTTCGCCGTCGGAGACGGTGTAAGTGATTGAGCTGTAGATTTTTTCGCCGGCGCCGAGGTGTTGAAAGGCGGAGCCCGGGTCGAAACTGTAGGAGCCGTCGGCGTTCAGCGTGAACGTGCCGCCATGGGAGCCTGCGATGGCGGCGCCTACGTTGGCCGCGTTACCGTTGACTTGAGAGACGGTAAGCTCGTCGCCGTCAGAATCCCTGTCGTTCGCCAGCACGTCGTTCTGAGCGCTGACGCCGAGGGTCGAGTCCTCGCTGGCAGCGCCCGAGTCGCCAACCGCGACGGGCGCGGGATTGGCGATGGCCCAGTCGAACTTCTGCGAAGTTGTTGCGCCAGAGGGATCCGTGGCGGTAATGGTGATGTTGTAGACGCCGACACTGCCGCCTTGCGAGGCCGACGGATCGATGTCGCCGGTAATGATGCCGGTGTGCGTATCGATGCTCAGGCCGGGCGGCAAGCCGGTTGCGGTGTAGGTGAGCCGGTCGCTCGCGTCGGGGTCGGAGAAGCGGCCAGAGATGTCATAGCTCACATGGGTCTGGCCATCCAGGCTGGAGGTGTCGGAAATGGCGGTGGAAACCGGGCCGTCATTGGTGCCGGTGATCGTCACAACGGCGGTTGCCGTGGAGGTGGCGCCGCTGGGATCCGTGATGGTGTACGAAATGGTGCTGGTGGCGGTTTCGCCCGCGGCCAGGCGCTCAAACGCGTTTCCCGGCGTGAAGACATAGCTGCCGTCAGGCAGGACAGTGAACGTGCCGCCATTGCTGCCCGCAACCGTAATGCCATCCGAGGTCATGGGTCGGCTGCCTACTGAGGCTATCCTCAGGGGATCGCCGTCCGGGTCTGAGTCGTTCGCGAGCAGGTTGCCGCGCACGTGGCCATTTTGATCGCCTTGTCCTGCATCGTCCCTCGCGGCGGGCGCGCGGTTGACGTCGACGGGCGTGGGCGGTTCCTCGTCGCCGGGGACGGGGCCAATGCCGGACATGCGTGGCAAGACTGCATCATCGCGAGCGGGATTCGAGTAGGCCAGGTCTAGCGGGCTGGTGGATTCAAGAAGGCGGGCCAAGCGCACAAAGCTGCTGCCGCCACCACCGCCACCGCCAGCCACGGCGGCGGCGGCGGGATCGAGTTGGTCGAACAGGTCGCGGCCGTCGCGCAGGGCGGCCAACAATCGGTCGGAGTCGGTGCCTTTGGGCGGCGTGACGGCCGCTTCGGGCGCATCATCCGGCATGCTGGTCATTTCGTTGGTCAGCGCGACCTCGCGGCCCTCGCCGATGATGATCGGCATGCCGTTTTCAACCTGAAGGGAAACCGTGGCGCCCGACGCCGTGACAACGTCGCTGCCCGCAGGGACCTTGCTGCCCAGGCGTAGTTCGATCAGGGATCCGTCGCCATGGCGCAGCCAC
Source organism: Achromobacter sp. D7-1 (assembly GCF_059760445.1). Classification (NCBI taxonomy): domain Bacteria; kingdom Pseudomonadati; phylum Pseudomonadota; class Betaproteobacteria; order Burkholderiales; family Alcaligenaceae; genus Achromobacter; species Achromobacter sp. D7-1. The sequence goes on from NZ_JCBAMT010000013.1 coordinate 100,863, forward strand.
GCGCGGCCGGAAATTTCGTTGACGATTGCGGGAGACGTATTGGCCATGTCGGTTCCCTTTTCAGGGCGTTATCCAAGGTGGCCAGATACTAGATGGCGTTGCCGGCGTTCGATACTGGCAACATTGATAGCGTCAAGCAGCAATGCAGATGCTTGATGAAGAATGCACCACCGGGAAGGCCGTTGCCGGCCTTCCCGGGCTTGCTGCTTAGCTGTGGTCGACGTTCAGCTTACCCTTCTGCAGCAGGTCGTTGATGATGGCCTGGTTGCTCATGGCCTGACCGTTCGCGTCATGGGTGAGATCGACGTTCTCCAGCACGATCTTCTGATCCGCGCCCTGGGAGCCAAGTTTGCCCTGGGTGTTGATCTCGACGAGCGTGTTGTTGGAGTTGGCCGGATCCTGCTTGAAGTTCAGGTACTGCGACAGGTTGCCGTCCTTCTCGCCCACGAGCAGGTCCTTCAGGTCCAGCACATCCCCGCCGTCGGCGACCGATGCCTTCGAGAAGTCCTTGATCGTGTCGATCGCGGGCTGCGCCGTGGTGCCCTGGTCGCCGAGCTGCCACTTGAACGTGTCGCTGCCGCCGTCACCCCACATGGTGTCGTTGCCCTTGCCGCCGACCAGGATGTCGTTGCCGGCGCCGCCGTGGAGCTCGTCGTTGCCGGTTCCGCCATAGAGCTTGTCGTTGCCGTCATCACCCCACAGGACATCGTTGCCGCCCTGGCCGTAGATGATGTCGTCGCCCTTGCCGCCGTGCAATTCGTCATTGCCGCCACGCGTGTCGCCAGCCGCATCGAACTGACCCGGATTCTGCTTGATGAACTCGTATATCCGTTCGTTCGTCGGGGCGACGCCGTCCACCGCCTTGAGGTAGTCCTTCAGCGAGTCGAGACCGCCACCATTGTGGGATCCCGCGGGATTGCCGGCCCACGCCAGGTGGTCGGTGTTGATCGCGTCACCGAAGATGATGTCGTTGCCGTCGCCACCGTAGACGGTGTCGTGGCCGACTTCAGCCGGATTGCTCGTGCTGCTGCCTCCCTTGAGCGCGGCCGCCAGGTCGTTCGCGGTGTTGACGATGTCAATGGAGCCAGTCTTGCCAGAGACGGCTGTCCATTCAATTGGGGTTCCCCAAATGTTCCACTTCGTGGGAAAACTGATCTGGCCGTCGCCAGCGCTGTCTGTATTGTCGAAGAAGCGCAGGATGTTGCTGTCGATGCCAGTCCCGATACCGATGCCGTGGACCTTGCTGGTGCCACTCAGGGCTTTGAAGGCGTCGACGGATTCCTTCATGGTGTTGTAGTCGGTATCGTTACCCGGTCCGTCCACCCCCTTCTTGTCGTTGTAGTAGTACTGTGTCGGGTTTCCGTCGGTCAGGAAGAACGTCAGATTCTCGAACTTCGTACCGCTGGAATTCGCTTTGCCCTGATCGGCGAACCACTTCACGGTCGCGTTGAAGGCGGCTTCGTAGTTGGTCCCCGCAGTGTTACCCGTCGCGATAGTCAGATCGTTGATCGCCTTGATCAACTGGCTCAGATTGTCCTTCGTGAGGTTGTTGATCGTGATCGGATCTTGAGCATGGGTTGCGAAGCCGATCAGCGATACATTGACGACGCCGTCGTGGTGCTCGAGATCGTTGGCGAGCTTGACCAGCGCGTCCTTGACCAGCTGCATGCGGTTGACACCGGAACCGGATTGCGCGGACATGCTGCCCGAACGGTCCACCACCAGCGCGATGTTGTAGTTCGTGCCGGGGTTGACGGTCGTGACGTAGCCGCCCTGGTCCGCCAGGATGATGTCATCGCCCGACCCGCCGTTCAGCGGCGGCTTGCCGCCGCTGCCGCTGTCGTCATTGCTGTTGGTCACCAGGTGATCGGCGGAGATGACGAACTTGTGCTCGGTCGAGGTGTCGTTGCCGCCATTCGCCGTGCCGCCATTGTCCTTCACTTGGAAATTGAAGGAGCTGTCCTGCTTGTCGGCGCCCGGAGTGAACTTCAGCAGGCCTTGTTCGATGGCCGACTTCGGAATCTCCATGCCGGCGGTGACCGGCTTGCCGTTATAGGTCATCGTGCCGCTGGTGGGCGGTTGGGTGATGATGACGCTTTGCAGGCTGTTGCCTTCCGCGCCATCGTCGAAGCGGAAATCGTTCAACGAGAATACGTACTGCTTATCGCCAGCTTCCAGGTTCGCGGAACCATCCTCGGTCGTGGGCGCGTCGTTGACACCATTGATGGTGATGGTGATGGTGCTGGTGGCCGAACCGTCGGCGGACGCGACCGTGTAGGTCTCGACGATGCTTTCGCCCGCCTTGAGGAACTGGATCGCGGCGTTGTTGACGTTGTAGGTGTAGGTGCCATCGGCTTTCATTACGATGACGCCCAGCGCTCCGCCGGCATGCGTGCTGTTGGTGAGCTTGAGGGTGGCGGTGTCGAAGGTCGACTGGCCGGCATCGGGATCCGTGATCGTGACCGCGCCCTTGACGGTGAGATTTCCGCCCGTGACGTTCACATCTTCCGTGACCGACCGGAAGTCGTTGGTCATCACCGGCACGTCATTGGTGCCATTGATCGTGATGGTGATGGTCGTGGTGCTGAAGTCGCCGTCGGAATCACGGATGGTGTACGAGAACACGTCCGAGAGCTTGTCGCCTTGCCCCAGTGCATTGACGCGCGGATCGGTGTTGTTCAGGGTATAGGTATAGGAGCCATCGGCGTGGATGGTGATCTTGCCGTACACGCCATTGACCTCGGCGTTGACGTTACCTTCGATCGCCTTGTTCTGGTTGGCCGAACCCTTGGCCACGCCGACCACGGTGGTCACGTCGGCGCCCACGGCGTCCGCACCGGTGCCGGTGATGACGTTGCCCGTGGCTTCCAAGACCTTGTCTTCCGTCACGCTGGCCGTGTCCGGCTTCGCCTCGGGCGCGCTGTCGGTGATCTGGATGGTCAGCTTGCCGCTGCTGCCGTGGCCGCCAGCATTCTTGGCGGTCACGGTGAAGTCGTCATGCACACTGTCCTTGCCGTTAGAGTGATCCTGGGATTTCCCCTTCTCGGTATAGGTGTAAGTGAGCTTGCCGGTAGCCGGATCGTAGCCGGTGATCTTCAGCGTGCCCTTGCCCGTGGTCAGGCTGACGGGGTTGGCATTCGTCGCCTTGGTGACGTCCACGCCGTTTACGTCGACGCTCACGATGCCCAACGCTGCGGAAATCTGCATCGTTCCCGTAACGGTGTCGCCAGTGGCTTCCGCGACCTTGTTCGTCGCGTTCGTAACGGCGGACTCCGCGGTGGAGGTCACGTTGAAATGCGTGTTCACCTTGTCGCCGTCGCCATCCGTTCCGGTAACGCCAACCGTGAAGTCCATCGGGCCGGCGGGAACGCTTTCCGTATAGGAGCCGGTCGTGAGGAAGGACATCTTGACGCCGCTGCCCGCGGTGACCTCGATGCTATCGAATTGAGAGAACGAGGGGGTGCCCTGGCTCAACATCTCCTTCGTGATGTGGATGGCGCCAGTTGTATTGTTCACGGGTACGGTGATGACCTTGGAAACGCCATCGCTCCATATCGTGACATTGAGCGTGCCGCTTCCCTTGACTTCCGCGACATTCAGCGTGAAATCCGAGAGGGCTTTCTTGAAGTCCATGCGGAAGCTTTCGCCCGAGTCGAAGGAGGTGTTGCCGATCCCGAACGAATTTCCGCTGCCGAACGTGTTGGCGTTGAACGTCTTTCCGCCGCCGGCGCTCAGCGTGGCATAGCCGAGGTCATAGGTGGATTGGGGGTTGTTGCTGATCGAGGAGGCCAAGTCGATCGACGCGGTCGTCCCGGGCCGGGCTTCGTGCTGGGTGACGGTATAGCCGCCCTCCGGATTCAGGGTCACCGTGAAGATCTTGGTCCCGTTGGGCGAGAAGATGTCGACCGAAGACTTGTTGAGCGCGCTGGTCGTCCAGTTCTGCGGCAGCTGACCGACAGACGACACAACCAGCGTGGCGCCCACGGCGTCGGCGCCCGTATGGAACTCCAGAGTACCGGTGGCGCTGGTAGCGGCATTCTCCATCACCGTATTGGTGACGGCGCCGAATTCCGGACTATCATCCTCGATATTGATCGTGATGGTGCCGTTGCTGGTGGCGTGGCCATCGTTGACCTGCACGCCGATGCCAAGCTGGAGCACGTCCTCGATCGAGTTCGTCGGGTGATCCACTTGGCCCGACAGGGTTACGGTGTAGCCGCCCGCGTCGGTCATCGTGACGGTGATGACGGGGTTTCCGTGGAAGTCCTTGCCGACCAGGGTGTGGCCATTGTCCGACAAGGTCCAGACGACAGGTTTCCCTTGCGAGGTCAGGGCGTTGTCCGCCGGCTTGACCAAGGTGACGGTATGGGTGTCCTTCACATCCAGATCGGAGATGGTCAGGTTGCCGGAGTAGGTGACAGCGTTCGTCGTATCCGTGGTGCCATCGCTGTCAGGTATGCCGTGCGGCAGACCTTCTTCGGACAGGTTGATGCTGGCGTTGCTGATCGAGGGCAGATCGTTCGTGCCGGTGATCGTAATCGTCAGCACGGCCTCGCTCTTGTCGCCGTCGGCATCGGTGATGGTGTAGCGGATGGTCTCGGTCAGCAATTCGCCCGCCTGCAGCCCCTGGACAGCTTGCAGGCTGTTGTTGAGCTGATAGGACCAGGTGCCGTCGCCATTGTCTACCAGCGTGCCGTACTTGGCGTCGCCGGTAGTGATGACCGTCGTGACTGCATCGGCGCCGAGCGTGTCGTTGCCCAACAAGTTGCCGGAGATGGGGGCGGTCGTGCCTTCCGTGATGCCCGCCGTGTCGTTCTTGGCCTCAGGAGCGGTGTCGGTGATGAGCACGACCAGGTCGTCGGACTTGACCTGGTTGGCTGCGTCGGTGACGGTAACGGTGAACTTGTCGGTGACGGAGTTGTCGCCGGCGGTGTGATCCTTGGCCGTACCGTCTTGCTGGTAGCTGTAGGTGATCTTGCCGGTGTTGGCGTCGTAGCCGGTCAGCGTGAGCTTGCCTTCGGTGCCGGTGATGACGCGCGGGGTGGTGCCCAGCGCTTGCAGCTCGGCCACGGTGAGGGTGACGTTGCCGATCTTGACGGTGGCCAGGCCTTCCGGCGCGGTGACGGTCAGTTCGCCGGTGACCGGCTTGGTGGCGTTCTCGGCGATGCTGATGTTGCCAGCGTCTGCGCCGTTGGCGTCGGGGACAGTCACGCCCGGCACGCCATCGGTGTGGCCGTTGATGGTGACCGTGATGGTGGTGGTGCTGACGTCGCCGTCGGCGTCCTTGATCGTGTAGGTGAAGGTGTCCTTGAGCTGTTGGCCATCGAGCAGCGCGTTCACGCGCGGGTCGTTGTTGTTCAGCTCATAGGTGTAGGAGCCGTCGGCCTTGAGGACGATCTTGCCGTACTCGCCGTTGACTGCGGTGTTGACGTTGCCGTTGACGTTCTGGCCGGCGGCGACCGTGCCCTTGGCCACGCCCACGACGTTGGTGGCGTCCGCGCCGAGGGTGTCGGCGCCGGTGCCGCTGATGACGTTGCCGGTGGCGGTCAGCGCGGTGTCTTCGGTGACGGTGGCGGTGTCGGGCTTGGCTTCCGGAGCGGTATCGGTGATGAGCACCACCAGGTCGTCGGACTTGACCTGGTTGGCCGTGTCGGTGACGGTGACGGTGAACTTGTCGGTGACGGAGTTGTCGCCGGCGGTGTGATCCTTGGCCGTACCGTCCTGCTGGTAGGTGTAGGTGATCTTGCCGGTGGCGGCGTCGTAGCCGGTCAGCGTGA
>NZ_JCBAMT010000014.1:0-99740 GCF_059760445.1 Achromobacter sp. D7-1
AATAAGAGGCAGCGCAAGAGCCAATGAAGCCGCGGGCGCGGATGCCATCCTGATCCATTCCAGGCAGAGCACGCCCGACGAGATCCTGTCGTTCGTGGCCGCATGGCAAGGCCGCGCGCCGCTGGTGTTGGTGCCTACCGCCTATCCCCAGTTGCGCGAATCCGATATCCAGGCGCTGGGCAAGGTGGGCCTGGTGATCTATGGCAACCACGCCATTCGCGCCGCGGTGGGGGCGATGCGGGACGTATTCGCCCGCATCCGCCGCGATGGCGGCATCCACCAGGTGGACGCCAGCCTGCCGACGGTCAAGGAAATCATCGCGTTGCAGGGCGATGCCCGCATGCGGGAACTCGAAAGCCGCTACCTGAGGTAGCCGGGACGCGTTGCGCGCGGGGGGCGCTAGCGTTTACGCTAGACGACCCGCCGCAGGCTCTGTGCGCCGCAGGCGGGCCGATCAGAAAGCAGATGCCAAGGGATAGGAAAGAATGATGCAGGGGGGGATGAGCGTCGCGCGCCGGTTGTTCGGCTCGTGGGTGGACGAGGTCAATGCGCGGACCTTGCGCGCGGATGCGACGGCGGGGCTGCTGGGCGCGTTGCTGGTGCTGCCGCAGGGCGTGGCGTTCGCCATGCTGGCGGGCCTGCCGCCCGAGTACGGCCTGTATTCCGCCATCGTGCCCTGTATCGTCGCGGCGCTTTTCGGGTCCAGCCGCCACGTCATGTCAGGTCCGACCAACGCCAACTCGCTGGCGCTCTATGCGGTGCTGACGCCGCTGGCGGTCGCCGGCAGCCAGGGCTACATCCAGTTGGCGCTGGCCGTGACCGTGCTGGTCGGCTTGATGCAATGGCTGGTGGGCACGCTCAGGCTGGGATCGCTGGCGCATTTCATTTCGCCTTCGGCGCTGTTCGGCTTCACCAGCGGCGCGGCCCTGCTGATTGCCGTGCATGCGCTGAAGGACGCGCTGGGCATGCCCGCGCCGGACGTGCACGGCGCGGGAGCCTTGCTGGCAAGCCTGGCCACGAACATCGCGCAGGTGCACTGGGGCGCCTTGCTGGTGACGCTCACGACGCTGGCGGTGGCATTGCTGCTGCGGCGCTTGGACAAGCGCAAGCCCTATATGCTGGCGGGACTGGCGGCAGGGGCGTTGGCGGCCGCCGGGTTCAATGCGATGACCGCAGGCGCGCCGGTGTCCGTGCTGGGAGCGCTGGCGCAACCCTGGCCGCCTTTCCATATTCCCAGCGTGGACTGGCGCGCGCTGCCCGAATTGCTGAGCGTGGCCTTCGCGCTGACCATCGTGGCGCTGGCGCAGTCCATTTCCATTGCCAAGGCCGTGGCCACGCGTTCAGGCCAGCGCATCGACGCCAACCGCGAATTCGTGGGGCAGGGGCTGTCCAATATCGTGGGCGGCTTTTTCTCCTGCTATCTGTCCTGCGGGTCGCTCAACCGTTCCATTCCCAATTACGAGGCCGGCGCCAAGACGCCGCTGGCGTCCGTGTTTTCGGCTTTGCTGCTGGTGGCACTGGTGGCCCTGTCGGCGCCGCTGCTGGCCATGATTCCGCATGCCGCGATCTCCGGGCTGCTGCTGCTGGTGGCCTGGACCCTGTTCGACATTCCGCGCTGGCGCCAGCTTATCCGCACCCAGCGCGGCGAAGCCATCATCGCCGCCGCCACCCTGGCCGCCACCATCACCATACGCATGGAAGTGGCGATCCTGCTGGGCACGGTGCTATCGCTGATGGTCTATCTGCACCGCACCTCGCGGCCCGCGATGCGCACCATGGGTTTCGATTCGCGTGGACTGGAGCGGCGCTTCGTGGTGCTGGAGCATCAGCCGGACGCCCTGCCTGAATGCCCGCAACTGAAGCTGCTGCGCATGGAAGGTTCGGTCTATTTCGGCGCCGCCACGCACGTGGCGCAGCGGCTGCATGAACTGCGCGCCGGGCCCGGCGCGCCGCGCCACCTGCTGGTCATGGCCAAGAGCATGAATTTCATCGACATGGCCGGCGCGCAGGTCTGGGAAGACGAACTGGCCGCCCGACGGGCCATGGGCGGCGACCTGTATTTCCACCGCCCCCGGCCGGAAGTGCTGGACATGTGGCGCCGCACCGGATTCCTGCAGCGCCTGGGCGAAGATCACATCTTTCCCGACAAGGCGACGGCGCTGCACACGATCTATGCCAAGCTGGACCGCGGTATCTGCGAGGGGTGCCAGGCCAAGATCTTCTGGGAATGCCAGCCCAACGGGCTGAGGGATGACTGAGGCCGGGCGCGCCGGGATTCAGGCCGGCTGTGGCGTTTCCGTGCCCAGGTAGGCGGCGCGGACCCGCTCGTCGGCCGCAATCTGCGCCGGTTCGCCCTCGGCCAGCAGACTGCCGCGCACCAGCACCGCGATGCGGTCGGCGTGTTTGAAGACCACGTCCAGACTGTGCTCGGTGAAGAGGACCGCGATGCGCTGCGTGTCGGCCAGCGTGCGCGTCAACCGCATCAGCGCATGGCGTTCATTGGTGGCCATGCCCGCGGTGGGCTCGTCCATCAGCAATAGCCGCGGCTGGTGCGCCAGCGCCATGGCCAGTTCGACCCGCTTGACGTCGCCATAGGCCAGCGTGCCGCAATGATCCTCCGACTTGTCGGCCATCTGCACCTGCGACAGCAGCGACATGGCTTCCTCTGCCGCGTAGCGGGTGGCCCGGCGCCACGGGTTCAGCAGCAGCCGGTCGCGCGACAGCAGCGCCGTCTGCACGTTCTCGCGCACCGTCATGGAGCGGAAGGTGGCGGCGGTCTGGAAGGTGCGTCCCACGCCCAGCCGGCAGATCTTGCCGGCCGACAGGCCCACCAGCTCGCGGCCGTCCAGCAGGACCGAGCCGGAGTCGGGCCGCAATTGGCCGCCCAGCGCATTGAAGCAGGTGGATTTGCCGGCGCCGTTGGGGCCGATCAGTGCCAGCATCCGGCCCGCTTCCAGCGTGAACGACACGCCGGCCAGCGCGTCGATGCCGCCGAACGATTTGCGCAGTTCGCGGACTTGCAGCAGCGGGGCGGCGGTCATGCGCGCCTCCTGTTCCAGCTTGCGGCGATGCGCGCGGCGGCGCCGGCCAAGCCCTCGGGAAAGGCCATGACCAAGGCCAGGATGGCCAGCCCCAGCACGGCGTGCCAGTACTCGGTGCTGCGCGCGGCCGCATCCTGCAGCCAGGTGTAGGATGCCGCGCCGACCAGCGGGCCGGCCAGGGTCTGCAAACCGCCCAGCAACACCATGACCAGCCCGTCCACGGACCGGCTCACGGCCAGCGTGTCGGGCGCGATGCTGCCTTTGGAGAACGCGTAGAGCGACCCGGCCAGGCCCGCGGCAAAGGAGGCGGCCACGAAGCCCGCCCATTGCACGCGCCGCGTGTCCATGCCCAGGGCTTCGGCGCGCAAGGACGAGTCGCGCACGCCGCGCAGGGCGTAGCCCAGCGGCGAGAACGCCAGGCGGCGCAGCCAGGCGATGCCGGCCACGCACAGCGCCAGCGTGAGGTAATAGAACCAGGGTCCCTGGGTGAGCCAGGCCGACGGCCACAGTCCGATCAGGCCGTTGCTGCCGCCGGTCACGTCGTCCCACTGATAGGCCAGCGCCCAGAGGATCTGCGCCACCGCCAGGGTCAGCATCGCCAGGTACACGCCCGACAAGCGCACGCAGAACCAGCCGAACAGCAGCGCGCCCAGCGCCGCGGCAAAGGGGCCCAGCAACAGCGCCGCTTCCATCGGCACGGCCGCCAGTTTCAAGAGCAGCGCGGCGCCGTAGGCGCCCAGGCCGAACCAGGCGGCGTGGCCGAACGAGGTCATGCCGGCCAGTCCGGTCAGGAAATGCAGGCTGGCGGCAAACAGCGCGGCGATCAGGATTTCAGTCAGCAGGATGCCCAGATAGGGACTGTGCGCGGCTGCCACGGGCGCCAGCGCCAGCAGCGCCAGCAGCAGGCCGTAGGCCAGCCGCAGGCGGCGGCCCGCGGGGGCGATGGGACGCTCGGGTGCGGCGGCGTGGGAGGCGGGCTCTGGCGGCTTGCCCAGCAGGCCCCAGGGCCGCACCACCAGCACCACGGCCATCACGGCGAACTCGGCCAGCAGCGTGAGCTTGGACAGGTTGAAGAGCCAGGGGCCGATCTGCACCTGTCCCAGGAACACGAACAAAGCCTTGACGGAGCAGATCAGCAAGGCGGCCAGGAAGGCGCCGGGAATCGAGCCCAGGCCGCCCACCACCACCACCACGAAGGCGCTGGCGATGATTTCCAGGTCCAGCCCGAGCGTGGCGGGCACGCGCGGCGCCGCCAGCGCGCCGCCCAGGCCGGCCAGGAAGGCGCCCAGGGTGAATGCGGAGGTGAACAGCCAGGCCTGGTTCACGCCCAGCGCGGCCAGCATCTTGCGGTTTTCAGCTGCTGCGCGCAGCAGGCGGCCCCAGCGGGTGCGCATCAGCAGCAGCCACAGCAGGCCCAGTACCACGGGGCCGGCGGCGATCAGCAGCAGGTCGTATTCGGGATAGCGGCGGCCCAGGATCTGCACGGCGCCGGACAGGCCGGGGGCGCGCGCCGCGAACAGGTCTTCCGGCCCCCAGATGGCCAGCGCAGCGTCGCCGATGATGAGCACCAGCGCAAAGGTGGCCAGCAGCTGGAACAGTTCGGGGGCCTGGTACAGGCGTCGCAGCACCAGCCATTCGGCGGCCGCGCCGATGAGGCCGGTGGCCAGCGCCGCCAGCAGCAGCCCGGCCCAATAGCCCGCGCCGTCGCCGAAATAGCCGGTGAAGGTCCAAGCCAGGTAGATGCCCAGCATGTAGAACGAACCGTGCGCGAAGTTGACCACGCGCGTGACGCCGAAGATCAGCGACAGGCCGGCGGCCACCAGGAACAGCGCGCTGGCGTCCGCCAGCCCATTGAGCAGCTGCAGCAGCAGCCCGGACAGGCTCATCAGTGCGCCGGACGCATCTTGCGCACTTGCTCGTCAGGCGGCTGCAGGCGGGCGCCGTCGATGTAGGCGAAATCCTTCATCACGCCCTTGCCGTCTTCCACCGCGGTCACGCCCACGTACACGCCCATGGTCGACTGGTGGTCGATCTTGCGGTACTGGATCGGGCCGTAAGGCGTGTCGACCTTCAGGCCGGCAAAAGCGTCGACCAGTTTTTCGGTGTCCACCTCGCCCGCGGCCTTCAGGCCCTGGGCGATGGACATGAGGGACGCGTAGCCCACGACTGAGCCGACCTTGGGCGTTTCGTTGTAGCGCTTCTTGTAGGCTGCGACGAAGTCGTTGTTGGCCGGCGTGTCGATGGCGTACCAGGGGTAGCCCGTGACGATCCAGCCGGTGGGCGTATCGGCGCCCAGCGGCTCCAGGTATTCGGGTTCGCCGGACAGCACCGACACCACGGCGCGGTTCTCGAACAGGCCGCGGGTATTGCCCTCGCGCACGAAGCGGGTCAGGTCGGCGGCGAACAGCACGTTGAAGATCGCGTCGGGCTTGGCGTCCGCCAGCGCCTGCACCACGGCGCCCGCATCGACCTTGCCCAGCGGCACGGCCTGCTCGGCGACGAATTCCACGTCGGACTGGAACGAGGTCATCATGGCCTTGAAGGTGGCCACGGCGGACTGGCCGTATTCATAGTTGGGGTAGACGATGGCCCAACGCTTCTTGCGCAAGGCCAGCGCCTTGGGGGCCAGCGCCGCCACGTGCATCCAGGTGGACGGGCGCAGGCGGTAGGTATAGCGGTTGCCGTCCTGCCAGGTGATCTTGTCGGTGAGCGGCTCGGCCGCCAGGAAGAACACCTGCTGCTGCTTGGCGAAGTCCGTCAGCGCCAGGCCGGTATTGGACAGGAAGCCGCCGAACAACAGCTCGACCTTTTCGCGGGCCAGCAATTCCTGGGCCGCGCGCACCGAATCGCCGGGGTTGCCGTTGTCGTCGCGCGAAATTACCTCCAGCTTCCTGCCCAGCACGCCGCCGCCGGCGTTGACCTCTTCCAGCGCCAACTGCCAGCCCTTCTTGTACGGGCCGAGGAAGGCGGGGATCGCCTTGTAGCTGTTGATCTCGCCAATGCGGATGGGCGGCTCCTTGTCCTTGGCCGAGGCGGCGGGAGTCAGCGCCAGGGCCAGGAGTGCCGGCGCCACGGCGCGGCGCAACAGGGTAAGGCAGGGACGGAACATGTCAGGTATCGCGTGGAGAGGGAATCTGGCGCCAGCAGGCGCGGTGGATGACAGCGGCCCAATTGGAACATGGGCTTTCGTCCCGGGGCAATAGACAGGCGCTCCACGCGCCGTCCGCGCGGAAATGAAAAAGGCCCTGCGATGCAGGGCCTCTTCGTCTTGCGGGAAAACCGGCTGAATTACTTCAGCTTGGTTTCCTTGTAGTCAACGTGCTTGCGAGCGACCGGATCAAATTTCTTGATCAGCATCTTCTCGGGCATGTTGCGCTTGTTCTTGGTGGTCGTGTAGAAATGACCCGTGCCGGCAGTCGACTCGAGCTTGATCTTTTCGCGGATACCTTTGGCCATGTCGTGCTCCTAGTATGTAGATTGGCGGGGAGGCCGATTAGGCCATTTCGCCGCGGGCACGCATTTCGGCCAGCACGGCGTCGATGCCGTTCTTGTCGATCGTGCGGATGGCCTTGGCCGAAACACGCAGGCGGACCCAGCGGTTTTCGCTTTCAACCCAGAACCGGCGCGATTGCAGGTTGGGCAGGAAGCGACGCTTGGTCTTGTTGTTTGCGTGCGAAACATTGTTGCCCACCATCGGGCCTTTGCCGGTCACTTGGCATACGCGTGCCATGGATGCACCTCTTTAGGTCATTCTTTTGTCGCGCATCGCTTGGGGGGTAGACAGGGTTTCAGCCGCCGGGCTGTACAGGCGCTTGCGCTGCCTTTGCCGGCCACCCAGTCTTAGTGGATGAGGGGGGGTCGGAATGGCCATCAAAGCCCAGTCTGGTCCGCCCCAGTGCTTATACCCGCTGCCTGCCACCCGCAAAATTCTTGGAAGAATCTCTGGGAATTCCTGGGGAATCGCCAGACGTTGCGCGGTTGGGGTCAGAGTGCTGAACTACAAAGCATAGTAGTCCGGCACGGGAAACTTCATGTGAAGACTTAGATTCTAATACGAAAAGCGTAATTAAATCAAGCGACCAGGCTAGCTGGCGTGCGATTGCGCCACGCGGCCCGAGATCCAGGACAGGCAGGCGCACGCCGCCAGCGTGGTCGTCAGGGGCAGGGCGCTGTCGGTTTGCCAGGCGCTGACGGCGAAACCGGCCAGCGCGCCGCAGGACAGTTGAAGCGTCCCCAGAAGCGCGGACGCCGCGCCCAGGCGCTTGCCCTGGTCCGATAGCGCCAGCGCGGCCGAGTTGGGGTTCACGAAGCCCTGGCTGCCCATGTAGCAGATCAGGCACAGCATCAGCAGCGGCAGCGTCATCCAGCCGGCCAGCGTCAGCGCGACCGCGGCCAGGCTGGCGCAGGCCAGCGAAGTCAGGGCGCGGCGCTGCAATTGGCGCGGCGTGTAGGTGCGCAGCAGGCGGGCGCTGATCTGCGAACAGATGATGAGCGACAGCGCGTTGGTGCCGAACAGCAGGCCGTAGTACTGGGGAGCCACGCCGTAGAGTTCGATGAAGACGCGCGGCGAGCCGATGATGTAGGCGAACATGCCAGCCTGGCCGAAGCCGCCGGCCAGGCTGTGCGCCATGAAGCCGCGATGGGCGAACAGGTCGCGGTAATTCCGCAGTATGGTTTCCCAACGCAGCGGCACCACGCGTTCGGGCGCCAGCGATTCCTTCATGATGAGTATGACGGCGGCCATCAGCATCGCGCCGCCGGCCAGCATCACCCAGAACAGGCTGCGCCACGAGGTGATGGTCAGCAATTGGCCGCCTGCCAGGGGCGCGAGAATGGGGGCCAGGCCCATGATGAGCATCAGCAGCGACATGGCGCGCGCGGCTTCGTGGGTTTCGTAGTGGTCGCGGATGACGGCGCGCGGGATCACGATGCCGGCGGCGCCGCCCATGGCCTGCACCACGCGCCAGCCGGTCAGCGCTTCGACCGATCCTGAAAGCGCGCAGCCCAGGGAGGCGATCATGAACAGCGTCAGGCCCACCAGCAGCGGCGGTTTGCGGCCGTAGCGGTCGGCCATCGGGCCGTAGAACACCTGCGCCATCGCCAGCCCGATCAGGTAGGCGGCCAGCGTGCGTTCGACATCGCCGCGGGACACGCCCAGGTTTGCCGCGATCGTGGGGAACGCGGGCAGGTACATGTCGATGGCGAACGGACCGATTGCGGTCAGCGCGCCCATGAGTATCAGCCAGCCGGGCAGGCCGCTGCGAAAAGACTGTGATGGGGGCATGTGGATTGCGGGGTAGCGCAGTGACAGGGCCCGGATGCGGTTTGTTGCACGTTTTGGGCCAAGTGAACGACTGTATCACGGGCAACCTTACAAGCAAATTGCAGGTTTTTTCCGATAAAGTCATTGAGGTCCGTACGTATTCCAGAGGAGTAGCCGTGAATCCTTTGTTGTCTGTTGTGGAACGCAAACTTCAGGCCCTGCCGGTCCCGGTCCAGCTGGTTCTGCCCGACGGCGCCGTGCTGGGGCCGCCCGAGCCCCGCGTCCGTTTCGTCACGCATGACAAGACCGCCTTGGCGCACCTGGCCGAAGGCGCGGTGGGCGTGCTGGGCCAGGATTACGTGGAAGGCCGCATCGACATAGAAGGCAATATGCGCGATGTCATGGCCGCGGCATCGGCGCTGCTGCCCGGTTCGCCGGTGGACGCGGCCCGTGGCGGCTGGCTCACTGAGCTGGTGCGCAAGGTGGTATCGGTCTGGCGCCATTCGGTCGAACGCGACGCCAGGCAGATCGAGTTCCACTACGACCTGTCGGACGATTTCTACGCGCTCTGGCTGGATCCGCGCCGGGTCTATTCCTGCGCCTATTACCGCGAGCCGGGCATGACGCTGGCGCAGGCCCAGGAAGCCAAGCTCGACCACATCTGCCGCAAGCTGCGCCTGCGCGAAGGCGAGCGCTTCCTGGACGTGGGTGCGGGCTGGGGCGGCCTGCTGCTGTGGGCGGCCGAGAACTATGGCGTCGACGCCACCGGCATCACGCTGTCGCGCAACCAGCATGCCCATGTTAGCAAGCTGATCCAGGAGAAGGGGCTGGCCGGTCGGGTCCGCATGGAACTGCTCGATTACCGCAAGCTGGACGAATCCGCGCCCTACGACAAGATTGCGTCGGTCGGCATGTTCGAGCACGTGGGCCGGGCCCAGCTCGAAGGCTATTTCGCCAAGCTGCGCCGCCTGCTCAAGCCGGGCGGACTGATCATGAACCATGGCATTACCGCGGCGGGCGTCTACAACGCTGAACTCGGCAATGGCATGGGCGAATTCATCGAGAAATACATCTTCCCGGGCGGCGAGCTGACCCACGTCAGCGTGGTGCTGGAAACCTTGACCAACGGCGGGCTGGAAGAAGTGGACGTGGAAAACCTGCGGCCGCACTACGCGCGCACCCTGTGGGCCTGGAGCGATGCGCTGGAGGCGCGCCTTTCTGAGGCGGCGCGCATCCTGGGCGGCGAGCAGGGCGAACGTTCATTGCGCGCCTACCGGCTGTACCTGGCCGGCTGCGCCATGGGGTTCGAGCATGGCTGGATCGCGCTGCATCAGATCCTGGGCCAGCATCCGGCGACGGGGCGCGCCGACGAGCTGGACAACCCGGCGGACCAGGCCTATCCGTGGCGCCGGGACTATATGTACGTGAAGAACGGATAGCGGCCAGCAAGTGTCCATTAGGCGGCCGCCGCCAACCCGAATGGCGGCGGAAATTCGCCCGAAACGCGTCCACGCCCTGGCCGGAACGGCCGTTTCCGGGCCGTTTTGATGGCGCTAAAGCGTGTGGATATGAATTTATTATTAACTGAATGTATCTTTGCTTCTGAATCAAAATCCTCTAGGGAAAATCGCGATTCCGCCCCTGGTCGTTGCGGGTAATCCCGGACCATTTTTTCCGGAAATGTATCTGATTCATTCCGGGGTGGGGTTGGGCTGAGCATCAATTTCGTTTAAGATGCTCGCTTCTTCGTTCAGTTTGTTCACTTTCTGTGGGTTTTCAAAAACTGCGTTTTTGAAGCTCCTGTCTTGCAAGACGACGCATCCTCGCGGACCGTCTTGTTGCTAGTGTCGGTTTGTATTGGCGGTTCTGCCCGTCTTCCGCACAACCCCCTTAGCTCCATGGCACCTTCGGGCCCAAGCCTGGCGTGTGTGCCTGAACCTATGGAGGCAAAAGCCAATGCGTTTTACCCCTGTCAAGACCCTGGCCGCCGCGGCCGTGTTGTTCGCCTTTGCCGGCGCGGCCCAAGCCGCCGATGCCGTTCAGTGCGAAATCAAGCGCCCGGTCAATTTCGGCGCGATGAACTGGGAATCCAACCTGGTCCTGGTTGACGTCGAACGTTTCATCATGGAAAAGGGCTACGGTTGCAAGACCGAAACCCTGCCCACCGAGACCCTGCCCGCCCTGGCCGCGCTGGAGCGCGGCGATCTGGATATCAACACCGAGATCTGGCTGAACAGCGTCGCCGATCCCTGGGACCGCGCCGAGAAGACCGGCAAGGTCAAGCGCATCGGCGACCTCTACATGGGCGCCGAAGGCTGGTACATCCCGCGCTACACGGCCGAACGCTTGCCCGAACTCAAGTCCGCGGCCGACCTGCCGAAGTTCAAGGACAAGTTCAAGGATCCGGAAGAGCCCGGCAAAGGCCGCTTCTATGGCTGCCCGGCAGGCTGGGGCTGCGAAATCACCAGCAACAACCTGTTCCATGCCTTGAAGCTGGACGACTCCTACACGCTGTACTCGCCCGGCACGGGCGCGGCGCAGAAGGCGGCCCTGATGTCGGCCTACAAGCGCAAGCAGAACGTGGTTTTCTACTATTGGTCGCCCACGCCGCTGGTCGGCGCGATGGACCTGGTCAAGCTCGACATGCCGCCCTACGACGCCGAAAAGCACAAGTGCCTGACGTCGCCCAAGTGCGCCAATCCCGAGCCCAGCGCCTATCCCGACAACCCCGTCTTCACGGCGGTGAACACCAAGTTCTCCGAGGAAGCCCCCAAGCTCACCGAATTCCTGTCCAAGGTCTCGGTGCCGCTGCCGGTGATCAATGAAACCCTGGCCCACATGGAAGAGTCCGGCGACGAAGCCAGCGCCGTGGCCAAGTGGTTCCTGAAGAACAAACCCGACGTCTGGACCAAGTGGGTCCCCGCCGACGTCGCCGGGCGCGTCCAAGGCGCGCTGTAACCCGCCATGAGCCTGGCGGCGCGCCCCAGCGGCGCGCGCCGGCCCTCCCTAGGGGCCGGATTCCTTCGCCGGGATGACCGCCGGCCGGGCGTTCGCGCCCTGGCCTTGATGCGCTGGCGCAGCCGGGATGGCCGGCCGTTTTCTAGCTGGAAGCCGCAAGCTTGCGCCGCATTCCCGATCCCGGGGCTGGCGCGGGCGGTCCGCGCGGTGAGTGCGCCAGAATGGAGTAGAACGAATGTTTCCTGAAATTATTCCCGCCCGGCAGGTCCGGGGGGCGATCGACGGCTTTGTCGATCACTTGGTCACCAACTATGCCGACACGCTGGAGACCCTGTCCCAGCCCGTGCTGCATGCCCTGGTGTGGCTGGAGCAGCTGCTGCGCAATTCGCCCTGGTGGGCGGTGGTCGCGGTCACGGTCGCGATCGCCTGGGGCGTCAGCCGCCGCATCGGCCTGAGCCTGGCGATGGGCGCGCTGCTGTGCGTGATCGGCGTGCTGGGCCTGTGGGATGCCGGCATGCAGACGCTGGCGCTGATGATCATGGCGGCCGGCCTGTCGGTGATTATCGGCATTCCGCTGGGCGTGCTGATGGCGCGGATCAACTGGCTGCGCTCCATCATGCTGCCGGTGCTGGACGTGATGCAGACCATGCCCAGCTTCGTGTACCTGATCCCCGTGGTCATGCTGTTCGGCCTGGGCAAGATCCCCGCCATCATCGCCACCGTGATCTACGCCGTGCCGCCGCTGATCCGCCTGACCGACCTGGGCATCCGCCTGGTCGACCGCGAAGTGCTGGAAGCCTCGCGCGCCTTCGGCGCCAATCCACGCCAGCAGCTGTTCGGCGTGCAGTTGCCGCTGGCCCTGCCCAACATCATGGCCGGCATCAACCAGACCACGATGATGGCGCTGTCGATGGTGGTGATCGCTTCGATGATCGGCGCGCGCGGCCTGGGCTACGAAGTGCTGCTCGGCATCAACCGCCTGGAAGTGGGCCGCGGCCTGCTGGCGGGCTTGGGTATCGTGGTGCTGGCCGTGCTGTTCGACCGGATCACGCAATCGTATGGACAGCGCATGCGCATGGGAGGCCAGCGATGAGCAAGATCGAGGTCAAGAACATCTACAAGGTCTTCGGGCCGCATCCGAAGAAATGGCTGGAAGCCGCCCAGGGCGGCATGAGCAAGGAACAGCTGCTGGCCGAAAGCGGCCACACGCTGGGCCTGCGCGACATCAGCCTGTCGATCGAAGAAGGCAGCATCTACGTCATCATGGGCCTGTCGGGTTCCGGCAAGTCCACCTTGATCCGCCACTTCAACCGCCTGATCGAACCCAGCGCCGGCCACATCCTGGTCGACGGCGTGGACGTGGTCAGCCTGAACAAGCGCGACCTGGAAATCTTCCGCCAGAAGAAGATGAGCATGGTGTTCCAGCGCTTTGGCCTGTTCCCGCACCGCACGGTGCTGGACAATGCCGCCTACGGTCTCACGGTGCAGGGCGTGGGCCGTGCCGAACGCGAAAAGCGCGCCCGCGAATGGCTGGACCAGGTGGGCCTGTCGGGCTTCGAGAACCAGTATCCGCACCAGCTGTCGGGCGGCATGCAGCAGCGCGTCGGCCTGGCGCGGGCGCTGGCTACCGATGCCGAAATCCTGCTGATGGACGAAGCCTTCTCGGCGCTGGATCCGCTGATCCGCCGCGAGATGCAGGACCAGCTGCTGCAATTGCAGGCCAAGCTCAACAAGACCATCGTCTTCATCACCCATGACCTGGACGAAGCCCTGCGCCTGGGCAACCGCATCGCCATTCTCAAGGACGGCGAACTGGTGCAGGAAGGCACGCCTGAAGACATCCTGTTGAACCCGGCCAACGACTACGTGCAGTCGTTCCTGCAAGACGTGAACCGCACCAAGGTGCTCAACGCCACGCACGCCGTGAACCCGGCGCGCCTGACTTTGACCATGCGTTCGCGTCCCGCCCACGCCATGGACCGCATGCGCGCGCTGAGCTATGAATACGCGCCAGTGCTGGACGGCAAGCGGCTGGCGGGCGTGCTGACCGCGGAGGCCGCCACGCGCGCCATCGAGGAAGGCGCGCGCGACATCTCGCGCTACGTCGAGGACCTGGCTTCGGTGCCGGCCACGGCGGGCTTGGGCGAGGTGCTGGCCCAGCTGGTGCACAGCGACCAGCCGGTCGCGGTGACCGGCGAGGACGACGAGTTCATCGGCATGCTGTCGCGCAAGAAGGTCGTGGAACTGGTGACGCCGGCCCTGGCGGAAACCGCGCCGGCGGAAGCTGCCGCGGCCACCGAGGCGCAAGAGCAGCCCGAGCTCGAGCGCCGCGATCAGGCGGCCTGACAGGGAGAAACCCTAATCCGTATCGAGGCCGCTTGGCCGTTTGCGCGGCTCCGATACGGATATGATGGTTTGCCGGCCGCCTGGGCCGGTTTCTCCTTTTTCGGAACATCGGAATCCGTCATGCCTATTTTGAATGTCCAGATCATGGCAGGCCACACGGCCGCCCAGAAGGCCGCTCTGTTGCAGGCCGCGTCCAACGCCGTCGTCGAAAGCATTGCGGCGCCGCTGCCCAGCGTGCGCATCGTGCTGCAGGAAGTGGCGGCCGAGCACGTGATCGTGGGCGGCGAAATCGGCAAGGCCATGGCTCGCGTCGACGTGGCGCTGATCTCCGGCCGCGACGAGGCCAAGAAGGCCGCACTGATCGCGGCCCTGAACCAGGCCGTGTGCGCCAGCATCGGCATCTCGGGCCAGGACGTGCGCGTGCTGCTGCGCGACGTGCCCAATACCGACATGGGCGCGGCCAACGGCATCACCGCCAAGGCCAACGGCCGCTGAGTTTTTCAGCCGGCTTCGCAGTCCCAGCAAAACGCCCGCAACTTGCGGGCGTTTTGCATCCACCTTCGGCGGCCATTAGTCCAGCTTGACGTTGGCCTCCTTCATCACTTCTCCCCAACGCGCGATTTCGCTCTTGATGTAGGTCGCGTACTCCTGGGGCGTGGAGCCCAGCGCCTGCGCGCCCTGCGCCTTGAGCTGTTTGGTCATTTCGGGCGATTGCAGCGCGCGGCGGATTTCGGCGTTCAGCTTGTCTATGATCGGCGTCGGCGTGCCTGCCGGCACCACCACGCCTTGCCAGGCGCCCATCTCGAATCCAGGCACCACGGTTTCCGCCACCGTCGGCACTTCGGGCAATTGTTCGCTGCGCGTGCCGCTGGTCACGGCCAGCGCGCGCAGCTTGCCTTCGCGGATGAAGCCGAGCGAATCGTTCAGCGTATTGGTCATGAGCTGCACCTGTCCGCCGACCAGATCCGTCATGGCCGGCGCGCTGCCGCGGTACGGCACATGCACCGCGTCGATCTGCAGCGAACGCATTAGTAAAAGGGCGCCCAGGTGCGTGACGTTGCCGGCGCCGGCCGAACCATACGACAGCTTGCCGGGATGCTCGCGCGCGTACTGCACGAACGCGCGGGTGTCTGGCGCCGGCACGGACGGATGCACCAGCAGCACCAGCGGGATCACTGCCGTGGACGATACCGGCGCGAAGTCCTTGACCGGGTCGAAGGCCAGCGACCGGTACAGATTGGGACTGAGCGCGATGGAGGACGTGTTGTACAGCACGGTGTAGCCATCGGGCTTGGCGGCCGCCGCGTACTGCATGCCGATATTGCCGTTGGCGCCGCCCTTGTTCTCGACCACGACGGTCTGGCCCAGCTGGTCCGTCAGCTGCTTGGCCAGCACCCGCGCCACCAGATCGGTCGGCCCGCCCGGCGGGAAGGGCACCACCATGGTGATGGGACGCTCGGGCCAGGCGGCCTGGGCGCTTGCGGCGCCTGCCAGCGCCAGGATGGCGAGGCTGCCCGCCAGCAGTGCTTTCTTCATCATTTGTCTCCTTGTGCTGTTTTAGTGACGCGAACCGCGTCCAGGCGCCAGCTCCCTCTGCGGGGAGGCTTGGCCGTCTGATGAACTTTCAGGGCCTGCCGGCCAGCATGCGCGTGGCCGTGTAGGCCATCACCGGCTTGCCGTGCTGATTGCGGACCTCGATGGCGGACGTGACCACCGCCCGGTTGTGCTGCGAGGTGGGACGTATGCCCGTGACTTCGATCTCCGCCCAGATGGTGTCACCCGCGACCACCGGCGCCAGCATTTTCTTGTGGACCTCCAGCAGCGCCAGCCCGGTGCCTTGCACCATGCCCTGCATGATCAGGCCCTCGATCAGGCCGTAGGTCAGCGCGCCGGGGGCGGGGCGTCCCTGGATGGCGCCGTGCGCATAGGTGGCGTCGATGAAGATCGTTTCCAGCATGCCGGTCACGCTGATGAAGTTCACGATGTCGGTTTCGGTCACTGTGCGGCGGAAGGTGTGGAAGCGCTGGCCCACGGCCAGGTCCTGCCAGTAATAGCCATGGCCAAGCTGCTTGATGTCGGCGGCGTCGCGGTCTGTGGTCATGCGGGATCCTTGCTGTGGGTCTGGGTTGAGGAAAGCGGGTCGCGGGCGGCGCCCGATTCCAGAAGCGTGGAAATCAGGGCTTCGTCCAGGCCGGCCTGGCGCAGCACGTCCAGCGTGTGCTCGCCCAGGCGCGGCGGCATGGCGGCCGGCACGTGGGAATGCTGCAGGCGCACGGGGTTGCGGGGAAAGCGGTAGCGGCTGCCCGAGGCGCTTTCGAGCGGCTCGAAGAAGTCCACGCTTTGCAGGTGCGGATCGGCCTCCAGGTCCTGCAGGCGGTTGACGCGCGCGGCGGGGATTTCCAACCGTTCGCACAGCGCCAGCCAATAGGCGGTATCGCGTGCGGCCACGATGCCGGCCTGCAGTTCGTACAGCGTCTCGATATGCCGCGTGCGCGACGCGATGTCGGCAAAGCGCGCGTCCTCTGCCAGGTCGGGGCGTTCCGCCGCAAGGAAGAAGTCCCGCCAGTGGGCGTCGGTGTAGGGCATCAGGCAGACATGGCCATCGGCGGTCTGGCACGGCCTGCGCCAGGGCGTGAGCACGCGCGGATATCCCGCCTCGCCGGGCTGGTCGGCCAGGTGCCTGCCGTAGTAATGCTCGACCAGCGCGTAGGACGCCATGCTCTCGAACATGGGGACCTCCAGTTGCTGTCCCGCGCCGCTGCGCTCACGCTGGAACAGGGCGGCTAGGATGGCGTGCGCCGCGACCAGGCCGCAAGTCTTGTCGGCCGCCACGGTAGGCAGGTAGCGCGGCGCACCGGTCTGGCGGTCGACCAAGTCGGCCAGGCCCGACAGGCCCTGGATGATGTCGTCATAAGCAGGCCGGCCGTCGTAGGCGCCGCCCGCGCCGAAGCCGTACAGGCCGGCATAGACCAGGCGTGGATTGCGCGCGCAGAGCGTATCCGGGCCCAATCCCAGCGCCGCCATCTTGGCCGGGCGCATGCTGTGCATCAGTACGTCGGCCTGGTCCACCATCGTCAAGAGCGCCTGCCGTGCCGCGGCCTGCTTCAGGTCGAGCACGATGCTGCGCTTGTTGCGGTTCAGGCCCAGGAACATGGCGGCCAGCCCGGGTTCCTGGGCGGGGCCGGTGTGGCGCGTGGAATCGCCCGCGGGCGCTTCCACCTTGATCACGTCGGCGCCATAGTCGGCCAGTATCTGCGACGCATAGGGGCCGAACACCACCGACGTCAGGTCCAGGATGCGCACGCCGCCCAGCGCGCTGGTTCGGGATAGGGGAGAGGCTGTCATGGCAGGAATCCTATCGGCCAGCCGCATACACGTCTAATATGGCGTAGGTATTGGGCGATATGGAATTTGTTATGGCTATCGATTTACGGCAGCTCCGGCAGTTCGTCACCATTGCGGAGCTGGGCAGCTACCGGCGGGCCGCTGACACGCTGCATATCGCGCAACCGGCGCTATCGGTCTCGATCCAGAAACTGGAACATGCGGTGGGCGTGCCGCTGCTGGTGCGCGGCGCCAAGGGCGTGACGACTACGCCTGCGGGGCAGGCGCTGATGGCGGACGCCCGCCGCGCGCTGTTCCACGCCGACCAAGCGCGCCAGGCCGCCCGCCGCGTGGCGCTGGGCGAATGGGGCACGCTGCGGCTGGGCTTCGTCGGCTCGGCCACCTACATGCTGCTGCCGCGTCATTTGCCGGCCTTCCGCGCGCAGTATCCGGATGTGCAGCTGGACCTGCGCGAGGACAGCACGGTCGGCCTGGTGGCGATGCTGCGCGCCAACGATATCGACGCCGGCCTGGTGCGCGGCCCCCTGGCGGAAGACGCGGCGCTGGATTCCTGGGTGGTGGAGCGCGACGACCTCATCCTGGCCGTGCCGGCGGGACATCCGTTGGCCGCGGGCGGGCCGGTCAGCCTGCAGCGGGCCCGCGCCGAAAGCTTCGTGCTGTACTCGCCCCTGAAGGTGCCGGGCCTGCACGGCGTGGCGCAGGCGCTATGCCTGAAGGCGGGCTTCTCGCCGCGCATCAGCCAGGAGGCGATACAGGTGCAGACGCTGATCAGCCTGGTGGCCAGCGGCATGGGGTTGGCGCTGGTACCTGGGGTGACGCGGGCATACTCGACCCCGCACGTGGCCTTCGTGCCGCTGACCGACGCCGATGCGCATGATGCGCTGTCCTTGTCGCTGGTGACGCATCGCGACACTTCCTGCGCATCGGTGCTGCGCTTGCGGGACTGCATGCTGCACCCCGCCGCCTGAGGGCGCCGACGGCAGCGCGCGCTCCAAGCCGTCACTGCATCTTCAGGCCCAGCTCGGCCACGAACTTTTTCTCTTCCGCCACCTGCCGGATCGCAAAGTCGGTATAGGCGGCGCTATCCATCAGCATGTGGGGCTGGTCGGCGGTTTCCAGCGCGCGGTTGTACTCCGGGTCGCTGGACGCGCGATGAAAGGCCTGCTGCAAGACGCGCGTCACCTCGGGATCCATGCCCTTCGGACCGGCGATGCCGACCGGGTTCGCCGTGACGATGGGGTAGCCCAGCTCCGTCAGCGTGGGGACGTCTGGCACGCGCTTGGCGCGGGCCTCGCCCAGCACCGCCAGCAAGCGGGCCTTGCCGGTGTCTATCATGGGGCCCCAGCCGGCGTCCGACACCATCTGGATATGGCCGCCCAGCAGCGCGGTGGTTTCCTCGGCCGCGCCCTTGTATGGGATGAAGTTGAAGCGCGTATTCGTCAGCCGCGACAGGCGTTCGATCGCGATGCGTCCCGAACCGCCCGTGCCGGTGCCGCCGTAGCTGATCTTGTCGGGATGGGCGCGCGCGTCGGCGATCAGTTCGTCCAGCGTGCGCCAGGGCGCGTCCTCGCGCACCACGATGGCATAGGAGTAGGCCGTCATGCAGGCGACGTAGGTGAAGTCCTTGATCGGGTCATAGTTGACCTGCTGTAGGAAGGGATAGCGGAACAGCGTGCCCACCACCACCGACACCGTATAGCCGTCCGGCGCGGCGGTATGCGCCATGGCCGCGGGACCGAGCGTGCCGCCGGCGCCCGGCCGGTTGGCGATGACGACCGTCTGGCCCAGTTCGCGCGAGGCCGCGACCGCCAGCGCGCGCATCTGGGTGTCCGTCGCGCCGCCCGCCGGAAACGGCACGATGAGCGTGACGGGGCGGGCCGGGAAGCCTGCGGCGCGGGCCGGTCGCTGCAGGGCCAGTGCGGCAGGCAGGGCCGCGCTCAGCTTGAGCAGGCTGCGGCGTCGCGGCGAGGGGGGGCTGCGATGAGGATCGTTCATGGATGTCTCCGTCCTGGTTATGGGTACTGCAGGTGTCGGGTGGGCTGGCCGTATGTGCCTACAGCGCAATGCCACGCCCGATCAGGCTGGCGACGTCGGGCTCGCTGTAGCCGGCCTCGCGCAGGATCTGATTGCTGTGTTCGCCCGGCAGCGGGGCCTGGCGGTGGATGGCGAACTGAAAGCCCGACATCTTCACCGGGCTGGCGACCTGGGCATGGCGGCCATAGGCCGGGTGCTCGGTTTGCAGCGGCAGGCCGCGGGCGACGAACTGTGGATGCTCCAGGCTTTCCGCCAGCTTGAGCACGGGCGACACGCAGCAGTCGGCGTCTTCCAGCAACGCCAGCCAGTGCGCCAGCGGCCGCGTGCCGAACAGCTGTTGCAGCTCGCTGCGCACGTGCGCCTGCTGCGTCGCGTCGCCGTTGCGGTGCAGCGGCGCCAGGTCGGGGCGTTCCAGCCGCCGGCACAGCGTTTCCCAGAACTTGGGCTCCAGCGCGGCGACCGCCAGATAGCGCCCGTCCGCGGCGCGGTACTGGCCATAGCAGGCCAGTCCGCCGGACAAGGTATCGGCGCCCGCCGGGCGCGTGTCGCCGCGGGCGTTGAGCGTGGCCAGCGGCACCACGGCGGCGGCCAGCAGGCCGTCGGCGATGGCGATATCGATATAACGTCCGCGCCCGCTGCGCTGGGCGTCGTACAGCGCGGCCAATATGCCCATCACCGCGGTGAGCGAGCCTCCAAGAATGTCGGCCACCGGCAGGTTGGACAACGCCGGCAGATCGGGCCCGCAGCCCATCTGGTCGGCGACGCCGGCGCAGGCGGCATAGTTCAGGTCATGGCCGGCGGCGTCGCGCTGCGGGCCGTCCTGTCCGTAGCCGGTGATGCTGCAGTAGACCAGCCGGGGATTGTGCCGCGCCAGGGTGGGGTAGTCGGCTTGCAGCCGCGCGGTCACGCCGGGCCGGAAGCTCTCGATCACCACGTCCGCGCTACGCACCAGCGCGGCTAGCGCCGCCTGCCCTTCGGGATGCTTGAGATCCAGCCGCAACCCGCGCTTGTTGCGGTTGCAGAGGGCGCGCAGCGGCGCGGGCGCATAGTCGCCCGCCTGCGTGTCTTCGATCTTGATCACATCGGCACCCAGGTCGGCCAGGTACTGCGCGCCCAGCGGACCGGGCAGGAGCCGCGACAGGTCCAGGATCCTGACGCCTGCGAGCGGAGCGGTGTTCGGCGTATCCAAAGAGGGACTCCCGTAAATACGAAGTGGCATGCCCGCCAGGGGCTCGGCCCAGTCTAGGCGCGGCTTTGCGGCCCACCAATGGCGGATTCGCTGATTCCGCTTGGCGGGAATGCTCACGCCGGCCATTCCTGCGCGCGCGGGCTTTGGCTACCATCGATCCATCGGCGTACGCCAGCCGCAGGATTCGCTCATGACCCATCACACCATCGCCGTGGGGCATATCGCCCAGATCCTGCAAGGCGCGCGCAGCCGGGGCGTGGACGTGGAACGGGTGCTGATGCGCGCCGGCGTGCCGCCGGCCCTGCTGCAGGCGCCGATGGCGCGAGTTTCGCAGGCGCAGCTGGCGCAGATAATGCGGGTGTTGCGCCGCGCGACCCGGGACGACTTCCTCGGCATGGGCCAGCATCCCGTTCCCATGGGGGCGTTCGATCATGCCTGCCGGCTCGCGCTGCACGAAGGCACAGTGGGGCAGGCCTTGCGCGTGGCATTCCGCTACTACCACGGCGTGCTGCCCGACTTCACCGCCCGCCTGTGCGTCAGCGGCGAGCGCGCGCGCATCGTGCTCGACTCGCGCGGCCCCAGCAGCTGTACGCGCTGGTACGGCGAGCGCAGCTTTCTGTTTTTCACGCTGGGCGTGGCCAACTGGCTGGCCGCGCGGCGCATTCCCATCCTGGGCGTGGACTATAGCAGCGGCGCCCGCAGCGTCGATGCGCACAGGCTGTTCTATGCGCCCGTGCGCTATGGCCAGCCCGTGACCGGCCTGTGGCTGGAGTCGCGCTGGCTGGCCCTGCCTGTCGTGCAGAACGGACAGACGCTCAAGCCATTCCTGGCTAATGCGCCGTTCGACCTGCTGGTGAAGTACCACGACCGCACCACCCTGACCGACCGCATCCGGCGCCTGCTGCGCAACGACCTTTCCAAGGAATTGCCGTCGTTGGCCCAGGTCAGCGCGCAGCTCGCGATGACGCCGCAGACGCTGCGGCGGCATCTGCGCGAGGAAGGCCAGGGCTTTCAAGCCTTGAAGGACGATCTGCGACGCGATGCCGCCGTCGAATACCTGGCCCGGCACGATCTTTCCCTGATGGAAATCGCCGAGCGCCTGGGCTTTTCCGAACCCAGCACCTTCCACCGCGCCTTCAAGAAATGGACCGGCGTATCGCCGGGCGAGTACCGCCGCAACCGCCTGGTTTGCGGTCCCGCGGGCCGCTGACACTTTTCGCCTATCGGTTTGACGCCTGCGGCCATTGCCGCGATCCGGCCTCAAGGGAGAAGCTAGGGACATCGCGACGAAGGCATGCCGTTCCGGACTGGAATCCGCCCAAGCCTACGCGCGCCGCAGGAGACAAGCACCATGTATCTGACACAAGGTCTGCATCGAGCAGG
Organism: Achromobacter sp. D7-1; assembly: GCF_059760445.1. NCBI lineage: Bacteria > Pseudomonadati > Pseudomonadota > Betaproteobacteria > Burkholderiales > Alcaligenaceae > Achromobacter > Achromobacter sp. D7-1. Next base: position 21,560 of record NZ_JCBAMT010000014.1, read on the forward strand.
CCGGCTGCACCCCGCAAAGATCGCGTTGCGCGAAGACGCAAGATGCTGGACCTACGCCGGGTTGATCGATTGGACCGCGCGCAAGGCCGCCGTGCTGCGCGGCCATGGCGTACTGCCGGGCGATCGCGTGGCGTTCTGGAGCGCCAACGGCGCGGATTATGTGTCGTGGATCCTGGCGTGCTGGTGGCTGGGCGCGGTGGTGGTGCCGCTGAATACGCGCTGGAGCGGCGCAGAGCTTGCGCAAGCGCTGGCCGATTGCAGCCCGCGCCTGCTGCTGGTGGACGAGACGATGGCGCCGCGCATGGCTTCCATCGACATTCCCGCCGGCACGGAACCGCTGTCTGCCGAGGTCCTGGAAGCTCACGCCACCACGGCGGTGGCGCAGGAGGATGTCCGCGCGGGTGGCGACACGCTGGCCGCGATTCTATTTACCGGCGGCACGACCGGAGCGCCCAAGGGCGCCATGCTGACGCATGCAAATTTGTGGAGCGCCGCAGTGGCCAGGATGGCCACTGTCCCGACGTCGCCCGACAGTCATACCCTGCTGGTGGCGCCGCTCTTTCACGTAGCCGGATTGGGGCGGCTGATCGGACAATTTGTCGCGGGTGCATCGGTGGCGATACAGCGCGGCTTCCAGCCCCGCGCGGTGCTGCAAGCTCTGCAGGACGATGGCGTAACCGAGGTGTTGCTGGTGCCCAGCATGATCCAGATGCTGCTGGATGAACCCGGGTTCGCGCAATATTGGCTGGGCGGCGTGCAGCGCGTGATCTGGGGCGCGTCGCCGATTTCCCGGGCCTTGCTCGACCGCGCGCTGGCGGCCTTTCCGCAAGCGGAATTCGTGCATGCGTACGGCATGACGGAAACCGCCGCCACCGTGGCCATCAATGCCGAGGTGCGCGAGGGCGGCGCGCGCACCGAATCGGCGGGGCGGCCAGCTATCGGCGTGGAAACGCGCATTCTCGCGCCCGACGGCAGCGAGGCGGCGCCAGGCGTTGTCGGCGAACTGGCGGTGCGTGGACCCATGGTGATGCAGGGCTACTGGAACCGGCCCGAGGAAACTCGCCGCGCGTTCAACCAGGGCTGGCTGCTGACGGGCGACGCCGCCCGTCAGGACGAAGACGGCTATCTGTACATCGTGGACCGGATCAAGGACATGATCGTCAGCGGCGGCGAAAACATCTACGGGGCCGAAGTGGAAGGCGCGCTGGCCCGCCATCCGCTGGTGGCGCGTTGCGCGGTCATCGGCGTGGCGCATGCGCGCTGGGGCGAGGCGGTGCACGCGGTGATCGTGCCGCGTTCCGGCGCGGCGGTGGATGCGGACTCCCTGGACGGGCATTGCCGCCAGCTGCTGGCCGCCTACAAGTGTCCCAAGACCTATGAGTTCCTCAACGAGTTGCCCATGTCGGCCGCGGGCAAAGTGCTGAAGTCCGCGCTGCGACAGAACCATGAATCCAGGAGCGCGGCTGTGGCCGCGCCCGCTCATCAGGAGAATCAGGCATGAATCGGAAAGTATGGGTGGCAGGGGTAGGCATGATCCCGTTCAGCAAGCCCGGCGCCAGCGAGGCATATACCGTCATGGGCGCGCGCGCCGTGCGCGAGGCATTGCGGGATGCCGGACTGCAATACGACGCGGTCCAGCAGGCCTACGCGGGTTACGTCTACGGCGATTCGACTGCCGGACAGGCAGTGGTCTATGGCGTGGGGCTGAGCGGTATTCCGGTATTCAACGTCAATAACAATTGCGCGACAGGTTCCTCGGCGCTGTTCCTGGCGCGCCAGGCCGTGGAAAGCGGCGCGGTGGAGTGCGCGCTGGCAGTGGGCTTCGAGCAGATGGTGCCCGGCGCGCTGAAGAGCGTGTATGAGGATCGTCCTTTGCCCTTGCACGATTTCATCTCGGTGATGACCGAAATGCAAGGTTATGACACGGCCAAGCCGCGCGCGGCCCAGTTCTTCGGCGGCGCGGGCCGCGACTACATGAAGGAACACGGCATCGGCGCCGACATCTTCGCGCGCATCGCGGTCAAGGCGCGCCAGCATGCCGCGCGCAACCCCTACGCGGTGTTCCGCCAGACGGTCACGCTGGACGAGGTGCTGGCCGCGCCCATGATCTTCGATCCCCTGACGCGCCTGCAATGCTGCCCGCCCACTTGCGGCGCGGCGGCCGCCATCCTGTGCTCGGACGAGTTCGCCCGCCGCCACGGCCTCGCACCCGCCGTGAGCATCGCCGCGCAGGCCATGACGACAGACACTCCGTCCACCTTCGGCGCAGGCGACATGCGCAAGGTCGTGGGCTTTGACATGACGCGGGCCGCCGTCGACCAGGTGTATGAAGCTGCGGGCATCGGCCCCGACGATGTGGACGTGGTGGAACTGCACGACTGCTTCACCGCCAACGAGTTGATCACCTACGAGGGCCTGCGCCTGACGCCGGAGGGCACCGCCGAGAAGTTCATCCTGGAGGGCGACAACACCTATGGCGGCAAGGTCGTGACCAATCCGTCCGGCGGCTTGCTGTCCAAGGGCCATCCGCTGGGCGCTACCGGACTGGCGCAATGCACCGAGCTGGTGTGGCAACTGCGCGGCCAGGCGGATCTGCGTCAGGTCGAGGGCGCCAGGCTGGCGCTGCAGCACAACCTGGGACTGGGCGGCGCCTGCGTGGTGACGCTGTACCAGGCAGCTTGAGGAGAACGTCATGCTGGATACCAGTCATATTGGCGCCGTCTTGCCGGCGTTCAACGCGACCGTGGAGACGGGCCGTCTGCGCTTTTTCGCCCAGGCTACCGGACAGGACGACCCGGTCTACATCGACGAGGCCGCCGCGCGTGCGGCCGGACACCCGGGATTGCCGGTGCCGCCGACCTTCCTCTTCTGCCTGGAGATGGCCAGTCCCCGTCCTGCCGCCATGCGTGAACTATTGGGCATCGACATTGCCCGGGTGCTGCATGGCGAGCAGGCTTTCGTTTACCACGCCATGGCGCATGCCGGCGACGAACTGCGCTTCGAACCGCGCATCGCCGACATCTACGCCAAGAAGGGCGGCGCGCTGGAATTCGTCGTGCGCGAAACCCGGGTGACCGACGCCGCCGGGCGCCTGGTCGCCGAACTGCGCGCGACCACGGTCGTGCGCAATGCCTGAGGAGCGCGCGATGAGCACAGCCATGAACCATGACGCCCGGGCCGGCGACGAACTGCCCGGCTTTTCCGCCGGGCCGGTCAGCCGGCTGGGGCTGGCGCTGTACTGCGGCGCCTCGGGCGACCACAACCCGATACACGTGGACCTTGATTTCGCCCGCGCCGCGGGCATGGACGACGTATTCGCCCACGGCATGCTGTCAGCCGCCTATCTGGCCCGCCTGCTGACGAACTGGGCGCCGCAATCGGCGCTGCGCGAGTACGCCGTGCGTTTCGTGGCGATCACGCATGTGGGCGACGAGGTCCGCTGCACCGGTCGCGTGGTCGAACGCTTTGAAGCGCAGGGGGAAGCCCGCCTGCGGGTGGAACTGCATGCGCGCAGCCAGACCGGAGAACTGCGCCTGAGCGGCGTGGCGGTACTGGCGGTCCGGTAAACCAAGAGAAGGAGAGTGCGATGGGTACATTGGAAGGCAAGGTGGCGCTGGTGTCGGGCGCAGGACGCGGCATCGGCCAGGAGATTGCGCTGAAGCTGGCGCTCGAAGGCGCCAGCGTGGTGGTGAATGATCTGGACGCGGGGCCGGCGGAGGAAACCGTCGCGTTGATCCGCAAGCTGGGCGGCCAGGCGCAGGCCTGCGCCGGCAGCGTGATCGAAACAGGCTTCGCCGAGCGTTTCGTCGGCACCGCCGTGGACACCTACGGCGGCCTGGACATCATCGTCAACAACGCTGGCTACACCTGGGACAACGTGATCCAGAAGATGACGGACGAACAATGGGACGCGATCCTGGCCGTGCACCTGTCCGCGCCGTTCCGCATCCTGCGCGCCGCGTCCGGCTTCATCCGCGTGGCTGCCAAGACCGAAGCGGAACAAGGCAAGGAGGTGTTCCGCAAGGTCGTGAACATCTCGTCCACTTCCGGCGTGATGGGTAATGCTGGCCAGGCGAACTATTCCGCCGCCAAGGCCGGCATCAACGGCCTGACGCGCGCGCTGGCCAAGGAATGGGGCCGCTATAAGGTCAACGTCAACAGCGTGGCTTTCGGGCTGATCAAGACGCGCCTGACGGAAGCGTCCGCCGACGGCGACGCCACGCTGGATATCGAAGGCCGGCAGATCAAGGTGGGCGTCAATCCGCAGGTGCTGAAGAACGCCGAGAGTCTGATTCCCATCGGCCGGGCCGGCACGCCGGCGGAAGCCGCGGGGGCGGTGTACCTGTTCTGCCTGCCCGAGTCCAACTACGTCAGCGGCCAGGTCCTGGTCGTGGGCGGTGGCCGTCCTTGAGGACAGGAGGAAAGAGCATGGACACGCCACGGCAAGGCTGGATGGACGCGGACCTGACGCTGTTCCAGGATTCGACGCGGCGCCTCTTCGAAAAGGAGTTCGTGCCCGACGAAGAGCGCTGGCGCAAGCAGCAGCACGCGGACCGCGAGGTCTGGAACAAGGCGGGCCGCCTGGGATTGTTGTGCGTGAGCATGCCCGAGGCCTATGGCGGCGGCGGGGGCAGCTTCGCTCACGAGGCCATCGTGGGGGCGGAGCAGGCGCGCGCCATGGTCCATGGCTTCAGCAACAACGTGCATAGCGCCATCCTGGCGCACTACATCCTGAACTACGGCACCGAAGCGCAAAAGCAACGCTGGCTGCCGCGCATGGCCACGGGTGAACTCGTGGGCGCCATCGCCATGAGCGAACCGGGCGCGGGGTCCGACCTGAAGAGCGTGCGCACTACCGCTACCAAGGACGGCGGCGAGTACGTGCTCAACGGCTCCAAGACTTTCATCACCAATGGCCTGCATGCGGACCTGGTCTGCGTGGTGGCCAAGACCGATGCGCAGGCGGGCGCGCGGGGCGTTTCGCTGATCATGGTGGAAACGCAGGACTTGGCAGGCTTCAGGCGCGGGCGGCTGCTGGAGAAACTGGGCCAGAAAAGCCTGGACACGGCGGAACTGTTCTTCGATGGCGCGCGCGTGGGCGAGGACTGCCTCCTGGGCGGCGTCGAAGGCCGCGGCTTTGCCCAGCTCATGCAGCAGCTGCCGCGCGAACGCCTGCTGATCGCGGTGGGCGCGGTGGCCACCATGCGGCGCGCCATTGAGGAAACCGTGGCCTACGCCAGTACCCGCCAAGTCTTCGGCCAGGCGCTCATCGAGCTGCAGAACACGCGCTTCAAGCTGGCCGAGTGCGAGACGGTCGCCACCATCGCGGCGCGCTTCGTCGACGATTGCATAGAACGCCAGCTGGCTGGCACGCTGGACCTGTCCACGGCGGCCATGGCCAAGTGGTGGACCACGCAGATGAACTGCCAGGTGATCGACGAATGCCTGCAGTTGCACGGCGGATACGGCTACATGCTGGAATACCCGATAGCCAGGATGTACGCGGACGCGCGGGTCGGCAAGATCTACGGCGGTTCCAACGAGATCATGAAGGAAATCATTGCGCGCGCCATGACCGCCTGAGGCGCATGGGAAGGAACCGCAACAAGCACGAGGAGACAAGATGCAGCAAGCGCACTATCGGTTTTGGCCCAAGGGGCTGCCGAAGGAAATCACCCCGCCGCAGTCCAGTCTTTGCTTCAACCTGGAGGCGTCCGCCACGCGCTATCCGGACAAGCCGGCCATCGTGTTCTACGAGACCGTGCTCGACTACGCGCGGCTGAGGCGCGAGGTCGACGCGATGGCCGGATATCTGCAGCATAGCGCGGGCGTGAAGGCGGGAGACCGCGTCCTGCTGCTGAGCCAGAACTGTCCGCAGTTCGTCATCGCGTACTACGCCATCCTCCGCGCCGATGCCGTGGTCGTGCCGGTCAACGCCATGAGCACGCCGGAGGAGTTGGCGCATTACCTGGACGACAGCGGCGCCCGGGTGGCTTTCGCCGCGCAGGAACTGTGCGCGCGGCTGAACGGTTTTGTCGAGGATAAGCGTTTGGATCGTGTCATCGTCCACACCTATTCGGACTATCTGGATGGCCCGGCTCCCGACGCACCGGACTGGGTCGCCGCGCCCAGGCGCGTGCCCGATGTGCGCGGGGGCGTGCCCTGGTACGGTGCGCTGGCGGTCAACGCCCAGCCCTTGCCGCACCGGGCGCGGGCGAAAGATCTTTGCCTGTTGCCCTACACATCCGGCACCACCGGCCGGCCCAAGGGCTGCCGCCATACCCACGGCACCATGGGCGCGTCCCTGGCCGGTTCGCAGCTGTGGCGCGGCCTGACGTCCGAGGCGGTCATCATGGGCGTGGCGCCGATGTTCCACCTGCTGGGCATGCAGAGCTGCATGAACACGCCCATCCTGCTGGGCGCCACGGTGGTGGTGTTGCCGCGCTGGGACCGCCAGGTGGCCGCCCGGTTGATGGCGCGCCATCGCGTCAGCGTCTGGGCCGCGCCGCCCGCGATGATCGTGGACTTCTTCGCGCAGCCGGGCATCGAAGAACTGGACCTGTCCGGCCTGGCGCAGCTGTGCGGAGGCGGCGCGCCCATGCCCGAAGCGGTCTCGGCCATGCTGGCCAAGCGCTATGGCATCACCTACAACGAGGCCTATGGCCTGACGGAAACCGCCTCGTTCTTGCATTGCAATCCACTGGACCGCAACAAGCGCCAATGCATAGGCGTGCCCACTTTCGGCGTGGACACGCGGATCGTGGATCCGGCCACGCTGGCCGAGCTGCCCCAGGGCGAGACCGGTGAACTCGTGACGCGCGGCGCGCAGGTCATGCTGGGCTACTGGAACAACCCGCAGGCCGACGCCGATGCCTTCTTCGTGCTGGATGGTCAACGCTACTTCCGCACCGGCGACCTCGGCCGGGTGGACGAAGACGGCTATTTTTACGTGACCGACCGCCTGAAGCGCATGATCAACGCATCCGGCTACAAGGTCTGGCCGGCGGAAGTGGAGAACGCCCTGTACGAGCACCCGGCAGTGCACGAGGCTTGCGTGATCGGGGTGCCGGACGCCTGCCGCGGTGAAACGGTGAAGGCCCTGCTGGTATTGCGCGACGAGGCGCGCGGCAGTGTGCGCGAAGCAGACGTGATCGCGTGGGCCCGGACCCGCATGGCGGCCTACAAGGCGCCGCGCATCGTGGAGTTCGTGGATGCCTTGCCCAAGTCCAGCACCGGCAAGATCCAGTGGCGGCAGTTGCAGGAGGCGGGCAAGGCGGCAGCCTAGCGCAAGGTCAGGGGCCGGCAGGCGGCTCCTGGTCCTTCCCCGCCAGCCCTTTGAGCAGGCGGCTGAACTCGACCGGAAAGGGAAAGACGATGGTCGAGCTGTTTTGCGCACCGATCATGGCGAGCGTGCTCAGATAGCGCAGCTGCATCGCTTCGGGCTGTTCCGAGAGCGTGCGCGCCGCGTTCAGCAGCATCTGTGCGGCCTGCTCCTCGCCTTCGGCGTGGATGATCTTGGCGCGTCGCTCGCGCTCCGCCTCGGCTTGCCGGGCGATGACGCGGATCATGCCTTCGTTCAGGTCGATGTGCTTGATCTCCACATTCGCCACCTTGATGCCCCAGGCGTCGGTCTGCGCATCCAGAATGCTCTGCACCGCATTGTTCACCTTGTCTCGCTCCGATAGCAGCTCGTCCAGATCATGCTTGCCCAGCACGGAGCGCAGCGTGGTCTGCGCCAGTTCGCTGGTGGCTTGCCGGAAGTTCTCCACCTGGATCACGGAGCGCTCCGGATCGATCACGCGGAAGTAGATGACGGCATTCACCTTGACCGACACGTTGTCGCGCGAGATCGCGTCCTGGCTGGGCACGTCGAACACGGTCATGCGCTGGTCCACGCGCACCATCTGTTGCACCACCGGTATCAGCAGGATCAGCCCCGGACCCTTGACTCCGGTATAGCGGCCCAGCGTAAAGATCACGCCGCGCTCGTACTCGCGCAGGATGCGGACCGACAGGGCGAACAGCGCGACGGCCAGCGCCAGGATGGGGGCATAGAAGGCGAGGTTCATCAACATGGCTGACTCCGCTTGAGTAGGGTATCGGCGTGGCCCGAAGGGAGGGCGTCACCGCTGGGACGGCGGCAGGCCTGTGTCTGGCTGCACATGCAAGGTCACGCCTCGGACGGCGGTGATCACCACGGTGTCGCCAGCCGCGAGCCCGGCCGGACCCACCGCGCGCCAGCGTTCTCCCACCGCCGCCACGTAGCCTTGCCCGTCCGCCCAGCTCAGCACCTTGATCCGCAGTCCGATCAGCGCTTCGGCGCCGCTGACGACCGGCGCGCGGCGCGAGCGCAAGGCCAGTCGGCCGATCAGGAAGGTCATCCCCAGGCTGGCCGCGGCGATTCCCGCCATCAGCGGCACGGACACGCCAAAGGCCGGCGTGTCCGTGTCGATGAGCAGAATGGCGCCGAGCACGAAGGAAACCGCGCCGCCCACGCCCAGCACGCCCAGCGTAGGCGCGAATATCTCCGCCACCATGAGCGACGTGCCTAGCAAGACCAGCGCGATTCCGGCATAAGTCAGCGGCAGCGCAGCCAGGGCGTACAGGCCGACCAGCAGGCAGATGGCGCCGAAGATGCCCGGAAACAGGGCGCCCGGACTCATGAATTCGAAGATCAAACCGTACACGCCCGCCATCAATAGCAGCAGCGCCAGATTGGGATTCGTAATGACGCTGAGCACTTGGGTACGCCAGTCCGGCTCGCGCGCGATCTGGCGCAAGTCGCGGGTGTGCAGGGTGGTCTCGGCGTTGCCGACCCGGACGCGGCGTCCGTCGGCTTTGGCCAGCAAGTCGGGCACGTCGTCCGCGATCAGGTCGATCACGTTCTGCGCGCGTGCTTCGCCGGCCGTGAGGCTGGCGGCGGCGCGCACGGCCTGTTCAGCCCAGTCGGCATTGCGGCCGCGCAGCGCGGCGAGCGACCGGATATAAGCCACGGCGTCGTTGATGGCCTTGGCTTCGCCTGCGTCCTTCGGCGCGGCGGGTGCGGTCTTGTCCGCGGGGGGCTTCTTGTCTGTCGGGTCAGCCGGTCCGGAAGGGCTGTCGGCCGGCCGGGGCGGGCTGCCGCCCAGCGCGATGGGCGTGGCCGCGCCCAGATTCGTGGCCGGGGCCATGGCCGCGACGTGGCTGGCGTAGAGAATGTAAGTGCCGGCGCTGGCGGCGCGCGCGCCGTTGGGCGCCACATAGGAAATCACGGGAACCGGCGACGCGAGAATCGCACGGATGATGTCGCGCATGGAGGCGTCCAGTCCGCCCGGCGTGTCTATGCGCAGCACGACCGCCGCCGCGTTCTGCTGCCGCGCCGCCTCCAGGCCGCGGATGACGTAGTCCGCCGTGGCCGGGCCGACGATGCCGTCCAGGGACAGCACCACAGCGACTTGCGGGCCGCCGGCAGGCTGCGCGCCCGCGCCGCCCGAACAGATTGCCGCCGCCGCCAACAGCACCGCCACGCGGCGCAGCTTGCGTAGCATGGCACAGCTTCGGGACAGCAGGCTCAGGATCGGGGCGGCCATGAGCAGGATTCCTCCGACGCGCGGCGCCGGACGGCAGGGCGGCGCTGCTGCTATGTCCAGAGTACTACTTTCGCCAATTTATTCAGAGCCTTACGGAAGTTGGAGACGGCCGGGATGGCTACCTCAGGGTGATCCCCGTCTGCTGCACGACCCGGGCCCAATACTGGCTGTCGTCCTCCATCCGCGCGGCGAGATCGTCGGACGAGCCGCCTTCGGCGATCAGCCCCAGTTGCGCATAGCGTTCGCGCACCTGGCTCGACGCAAGCACGGTGGCAACATCCTTCGTGATTTGATCGACCACGGGCTGCGGTGTGCCGGGAGGCGCGTAGAGGCCGACCCAGGTGTCCCGGTCCAGGCCGGCGATACCCAGTTGGGCGAAGCTGGGCACGCCGGGCAGCAGCGCGGAACCCCCGGGCGTGGTGACGGCCAGCACGCGGGTCTTGCCGGTCTGGGCCGCCTTGGTGGCGCCGGATGCGCTGAGGAAGGCGCTGCCGACATGCCCCCCTATCAGGCCGCTGAGATTGGGGCCTTCTCCCGCAAAGGGAATGTGGGTGATGTCGATGCTTTTGTCGCGCTTGAGGAGTTCGCCGAAGAAGTGGGTGCTCGTGCCTTCGCCGCTGGAACCGAAGCTTACTGAACCTGGTTTTTCGCGGGCCAGCGCAACGTACTGCGCCAGGTTTTCCGCCGGAACCGCCTGCCGGTTGACCAGCAGCGCGACCGGCGTGGTGAAGAGGGTGGAGACGGGCAGCAGGGTCGCGGCCGCTGGCGCTGCGCCTTCCTGGCCGCGGGTCAGCTGTTCGTTCAGCGTGGAATTGGTGGCCGCGACCAAGGTGTAGCTGGGCGGACTTTTGGCGGCCAAGGCCAGGCCGATGCGGCCGGACGCGCCGGGGCGGTTCTCGACGATCACGGCCTGGCTCCATAGCGAGCTCAAACGCTCGGCCAGGATGCGGGCGGCGCCGTCGACCGCGCCGCCCGCCGGATACGGCACGATCAGCCGCACCGGCTGGTCGGGGTAGGGGGCGGCCGCGGCGGCGGGGCGGGCGCCGGACGCCGCCAGCGCGGCGATCATGAACGCGGTCAGGCGGATGGCATTTTGCATTCTTTGTCTCCCTTGTGCATGTTGAACGCTTAGATCACGCCTGCCGCGCGCAACCGGGCAATGCTGTCTGGCGACAGCCCCAGCAGATCGGCGTAGACAGCCTCGTTGTCCTGTCCCAGCTCCGCGCCGGCGTGCCTGGGCTCCGTCGGATCGCGGGTGAAGCGCGGCACGACGCCGGGCATCTGCAGCATGCCGAAGTCGCGGTCGGGGACGTCGACGATGGAACGGCGCGCCACCACGTGGGGATCCTTGACCACCTGGTCGATGCCATAGATCGGCGCCAGCGTGCCGTTGGCCTGTTCGAAGGCGGCCAGGACCTGCTCCAGGTCGTGCCCGGCGCACCAGTCGATGAAGACGCGGTTCAATTCCTGTTCATGTCGGACCCGGCTGGCGTTGTCGGCGAAACGCGGGTCTTGCGCGAGGTCCGGGCGGCCGATGGCGCGGCAGTTGTTGGCGAACATGGAATCGATCGAGCCCGCCATGGATACCCAGTGGTTGTCGCGCGTCCGGTAGACCGCGGAAGGCGCGGAGTAGGGGCTGCGGTTGCCGTTACGGGCGGGCACCGTGCCGAGCTGCTGGTAGACCCCGGGCATGAAGTCCAGCAACCGGGTGATGCACTCCGTCAGCGCAAGGTCGATCTCCTCGCCGGGCCGGTCGGGGTCGCGCGCCCGCGGCCATAGCGCCGTCAGGATGCCGATGGCGCCGAATAGCCCGCCTATGGAATCACCCAGCGGCATGCCTGCGTGCATGGGCTCGTCATCGGCATGGCCTGTGATGGTGGTCAGCCCGCCCATGGCTTCGAAGATCCGCGCGAAACCCGGCCGCTCCGAGTAGGGGCCGGACTGGCCGAATCCCGTGACCCGCAGGATCACCAGGTTCGGCTTCAGCGACCACAGCACTTCCTTGGTCAGGCCCCAGCGGTCCAGCGTGCCTGGCCGGAAGTTTTCGATCAGCACGTCGAATTGCGGCAGCAGCTGCTTGAAGATGCCGGCGCCCTCGGCCGTGCGCAAGTCCAGCGTGGCGAAGCGCTTGCCGCGCTGGGCAGTCTTCCACCAGATGCTTCTGCCGTCCTTGAACGGCGGAAAGGCGCGCATGCCGTCGCCCTTGCGCGGCAACTCCAGCTTCAGCACGTCGGCGCCGTAGTCGGCGAGCAAGGTGGCGGCGAAGGGGCCGGCCAGCACCGTGGCGATGTCCAGTACCCGGAGCCCGGCCAGGGGGCCTGTCTTGGCGTCGCTTGCGGTCATCATCGCGGCGCCAGTTGACGGGCGATGATCTCCTTCATCACCTCGTTGGCGCCGCCATAGATCTTCTGGCCGCGCGAGTCCAGGTACATGCGCGCTATCGGGTATTCGCGCATGAATCCATATCCGCCGAAGAGCTGCAGGCAGCGGTCGACCGTCTCGCATTCTTTCTGCGTGCCCCACCATTTCGCCATCGCGGCGGTGGCGGCGTCCAGCCGTCCTTGTTGCTGCCAGGCGATGCATTGGTCGATGAAGACCCGCGCCAGCGTGGCCTCGGTCTTCATCTCGGCAAACTCGAAGCGCGTGTTCTGCAGCTTGAACAGCGGCTGGCCGAAGGCCTGGCGCTGGTGCACGTGTTCCAGCGTGAGGCGCAAGGCCCGCTCGATGCTGCCGACGGCGCGTATGCCGATCAGCAGCCGCTCATAGGGCAGTTGCGCCATCATCTGGGAGAATCCCTGGCCCTCCGCGGCGCCCAGCAGGTTGGCGGCGGGCACTCTGGCTTCGTCGAAGAAGAGCTCGACGGTGTCCTGCGCCTTGAGCCCGATCTTGTCCAGCGGCTCGCCGCGCCGAAAACCTGCCAGGTCGCGGGTTTCCACCATCAGCAACGACACGCCCTTGGCGCCGAGGCTGGCGTCCGTCTTCACCGCCAGCATTACCAGGTCGGCGTGGTGGCCGTTGGTGTTGAAGGTCTTGGACCCGGTGATCACATAGCTGTCGCCATCGCGCCGCGCGCGGGTCTTGATGCCTTGCAGGTCGGAACCGGCGCCGGGCTCGGTCATGCCGATGGACGCGACGATTTCGCCGTTGCCCATGCCCGGCAGCCAGCGCCGCTTCTGCTCCTCGCTGCCGTAGTGGTGCAGATAGTGGGCGACGATGTAATGCGGGCCGAAGCCGGGGCCGAAACCGCATTCCGCGCTGACCTCGACCAGCGCCGCCAGATGGGCGTAGTCGCCGTCGCCGCCGCCGTATTCCGACGGCAGGTCCGCCAGCAGGAAGCCCATTGCGCCGAGCTGGTTCCAGACCTCGCGGTCGATGCCGCCTTGCGCTTCCCAGGCCGGCAGGCGCGGCAGCAGTTCGGCGTTCCAGTAGCGGCGGGCGGTTTGCTGGAATTGTTCGATCTCGGGCGTGCGCCAGGGTGATTGGTAGTCGTCCATCAACATGTTGTGTCTCCTTGTCGTCCGTTGCGGCGCTGTTCAGGCGCCGTACTTGCCCAGCACAGAGACGCTGCACACGTTCTGCCAGGGAAAGCCGCCCAGGTTGTGGATCACGCCGATGGCGGGGTCGTCGGCGCGCTGGCGGGCGCCGGCGCGCCCCAGCATCTGCAGGTACATCTCATAGGCCATGCGCAGTCCGGTCGCGCCGATGGGGTGGCCGAAGCACTTGAGACCGCCGTCGATCTGGCAGGGAATGGTGCCGTCGGCGTCGTAGAAGCCGTCCAGCACGTCGTGGGCGCCGCGGCCTTCGGCCGAGATGTGCATGTCCTCCATCGTTACCAGTTCGGTGATGGAGAAGCAGTCGTGCACCTCCAGCAGGTCGATCTGTTCGCGCGGCCGTCCTATCCCGGCCTCCTCATAGGCGCGGGCCGATGCTACCCGCGTGGTCTGGAAGTAGCTGCCGTCCCAGCTGTCGTGGCCGGCTTCGCTGCCGCTGGACACGGCGAGCTGCAGCGCCTTGATCGCCACCAGGTCGCGCTTGCCCAGGCCGCGCGCGATGTCCGGGGTGGTCAGGATGGCGCAGGCGGCGCCGTCGGAAACGCCGCAGCAGTCATACAGGCCCAGCGGCTCGGCGATCATCGGCGCGTTGATCGCGTCTTCCATGCTGATCGGGTTGCGCAGGTGGGCCTTGGGATTGCGGCCGGCGTTGGCGTGGCTTTTCACGGAGATGTGGGCGATGGCGCGCTTCAGGTCCCGCGCATCGACGCCGTGCTTGGCGCGGTAGGCGCTGGCAAGCTGCGCGAACGAGCCGGGCGCGCTGATGTTCGGCCACACGATATCGTTGAGCGGACCGCGCGGACGTTGGGGCAGACCGCCGTAGCCGGTGTCCTTGAGTTTCTCCACGCCGAAGGCCAGCGCGAAGTCGCAGGCGCCGGACGCCACCGCATAGGCGGCGCCGCGCAGCGCCTCCGACCCGGACGCGCAGAAGTTCTCGACCCGCGAGACAGGGATGTTCGGCAGTCTCAGGGCGACGCCCAGCGGCACGCCGCCGCTGCCCAAGTGCTGGGTTTCGATGCCGGTGCCCAGCCAGGCCGCCTGGATCTGCTCCTTGCCTATTCCGGCGTCCCGCAGGCATTCGTCGAAGGCTTCGACCGCCAGGTTCTCCGCGCTGCGGTCCCAGCGCTCGCCGAAGTGCGAGCAGCCCATGCCCAGGATCACCACCTTGTCACGAATGCCTGTTGCCATGCCTGTTCTCCGTAAGGTCGGCGACCATCGCCTTCCAGAAATAGCGGGTGTAGCCGCGCGCGGCGTCTTGCGCCTTGATGCGAAAGCTCAGGCGCAGCGCCAGCCCCACCGCCAGTTCGTCTTCGTCCATGTCGGTGTAGTCCATCATCAGACGGCCTCCGCCTTCGAACTGCACCATGCCGTAGCAAGCCGGCGGATTGGGCGTATAGGCCAGGCGGTCCGCGGTGTAGCTCATGATCCGGGCCGGCGTGTCGGCAAAGGGCAAGTCCTCCTGAGTGCCGATGGCGCCGCATGCGGGGTTGACGCATACGTCGGTGCGCGGCCACTGGGCCGTGCCGCAAGCGCTGCAGCGTCCGCCGAGGAAGCCGTGCACCGCCTTGCGGTTGCGGTACTCGACCGACAGCGGGGTGAGCTTGTCGTTGTCGGCGCGCATGCCGCGCTCCAGAGGAAGTTGGTCGTTGAAAACCAGGAACTTCATGTAGTTGTCCTCGGCCTTGCCGCGCGCCAGCCAGCCTTGCGCGCCCAGGCGGCGGGGCAGGTCGGCCAGGGCCGGGGTGGTGCGCAGCACCAGCACGTCGACCCCCTGGCCGAATGCGACCAGCACCAGTACCTGGCCGGGTTCCGCCGCGCCCAGCGCATGCGCCAGCATCAGCAGCGGATGAGCGCAGCCGGCGTTGCCCACTGTCGCCGCCAGCGTGTCGTGCACGCGTTCGGGTGCGATGCCGGCCAGTTTGGCGATCCGCTGCGCCGCGCCCTTTTGCGGCAGCGCCACGCACAGCGTGTCCACCTGATCGGGCTCCAGGCCGGCCCGGCGCAGCGCCGCCGAAATGGCTTGCGGAATCTGCGCGCTATGGCCTTCCTCGCGTATCCAGCGCTCTTCCCAGTAGGTGTCGGTGGCAGCGTTCGCGCCCCGATAGTGGTCGGCCATGTCGATGGTGCGGCTCTCCAGCGCCAGGGGCTCGGCAATGGCTGCGCCGTCGCCCACCAGTACCGCGCCGGCGGCATCGCCGTACAGGAGCTCCTGCGCGCTGGCCACCTTGGCCTTGCGGCGATCGCTGGCCACGACCAGCGCATTGCGTCCGCTGCCGCCGCGCAGCGCCTGCATCAAGGCAGAGGTGCCGCCGCGCTGCGAGGACGCGACGTCGATGGCGCCGACGTCCTCGGCCAGATTCAAGGCCTGCGCCACGATGCTGGCGTTCAGCCGGCTGGCATACGGCAGAGAGGTCGAGGCCAGCAGCAGGTCGTCGACCTCGCGTGCTTCGGTCCCGCTCAGGCAGTCGCGCGCCGCTTCCACCGCCATGGTGACGGCGTCCTCATCGAAGCCGCACATGGCGCGTTGGCCGGCGCGATGCGCCGCCAGCGACGCGTCGTACCAGGAATGGCTGCGCACGATCGCCTCGCGCTGCAGGCGCAGGCGCGGGATGTAGGCGCCGAAGGAAAGTATGCCCCTCATGCGCGGGCTCCTTGCGGCGGGTCGATGATGGCCAGTCCATTGTTGAGCACCACCTTCTGGCGCTCCAATGCCGTGGCGCGGAAACGCACCTCGCCGCTGGCGCCCCAGGCCTCGACGCGGATGGTCTCGCCCGGATAGACCGGCGCGCTGAAGCGCACGTCGATGCGCTTCAGCCTGGCCGGCTCGTAATCGCACAGCATGCGCAGCAGCCCGTGGCAGGCAATGCCGTAAGAGCAGAGGCCATGCAGGATGGGCCGGTCGAAGCCACCCGCGCGGGCGACTTCGGGATCTGCGTGCAGGGGATTGAAGTCGCCCGACAAGCGGTAGAGCAAGGCCTGGGACGTCAGCGTGGGCAGATCGCAGACATGTTCGGGCGTGTTTTCAGGCAGCTTGACCGCCGCCGGTGACGGGCCGCTGGCGCCGCCGAAGCCGCCATTGCCGCGCGCCATCACCGCCTGTTCCACGGTGGCCAGCAAGGCGCCGTCGCGCGTTTCCAGGGTGCGCTCCACGAAGAACAGCGCGCCCACGTCGGGCCCCTTGTCGAGGATGTCCTTGATCCGGGTGCGGCCGATGACGGTGCCGGCCGGCGCCAGGGGGCGATGCAGCTGCACCGACTGGCTGGCGTGCAGCACGCGGCGCCAGTCTATGCCGGTATCCGGTTCCTTCATCCAGAAGCCGGGGTATCCCAGCACCGCGGCCTGGGTCGGCACGGCCAATTGACGGTCCTCGTAGACGAAGGGCAGTTCGCGCGCGTCCAGCGGGTCGCGGCCCAGGCCCAATCCCAGCGCGTACAGGATGGAGTCCTTGGAGGTATAGGTCTGCTCCACCGGTTCGAAGCGGCGCTGCATCAGCTTGTCGGGGTCGATTCTCATGGCGGGCCTCATACCGGAGTCCAGGCAAAAGCCTCGCGCGCGCTTTCCAGCGGCACCAGGCTGGGCTGCATCGCGGGAATCGCATGTTCGGCGATGGTCTCGACGGTCCAGCCCTCCGAGCGATGCACGCTGCGCACCGGCCGCGGCTGGCTGAACAGCATGATTTCGTTCTTGCGCACGCCGAAGATCTGGCCGCTCACGCCGGCGGCCAGGTCCGACAGCAGGTACACGACCATGGGCGCGATCTTGTCGGCTGTCATCTGCTTGAAGCGTTCCAGCCGGCGCTTCTGCTCTTCGGTCTCATCGGGCAGGGTGCCGATGAGGCGGCTCCAGGCCCACGGCGACACGCAGTTGGAACGTACGTTGCAACGCTCCATTTCCAGCGCAATGGAACGCGAGATGCCGACGATGCCGAGCTTCGCCGCCGAGTAATTGGCCTGGCCGATGTTGCCTACCAGGCCGGCTGCCGAGGTCATGTGCACGTAAGCGCCGGATTGCTGTTCGCGGAACATTGCCGCGGCGGCGCGGCTGACGTTGTAGGCGCCTTGCAGATGCACGTCGATGACCTGCTGCCAGTCCACGCTGCTCATCTTGTGGAACATCCGGTCGCGCAGGATGCCGGCGTTGTTGACCACGCCGTCCAGCCGTCCGAAGTTGTCGACAGCGGCTTGCACCATGCGCGCCGCCGCCTCCGGGTCGGACACGCTGTCGCCGTTGGCGACGGCGCGACCGCCTGCCTGGCGGATTTCCGCGACCACTTCGGAGGCCGGATCCAGCGTTCCCGCGCCTTCGCCGTTCGGACTGCCGCCCAGATCGTTGACCACGACCGCCGCGCCTTCGCGCGCCGCCAGCAAGGCGATCTCGCGGCCGACGCCGCGGCCGGCGCCAGTCACGAGCACGACTTTCCCTTCAAGAACTCCAGCCATTTCATCTCCTCGGCAGGTTGATGCATCCACCCGGAATCGGGATGCGCCAACTGTAGGCATGGCTGGCAAGCCGGGTAAGCACACGCAGCGGATGGCAGGTATGCAGGATCGGCAACGCTGCGGCGCGTCCCTCGCGATCCGGTCCGTGTTGCGCGGCAGCAAGAACGATCCCGGACCTGCTCCGGGTTGATCCTGATCCGTCATGGCTGAGCGCGAGGACGCATCCGCCATGGCGCGGCGCAGCACCCGCGGCCCGGCGCCGTGCCATGGCGAGCGGCCGCGATACGCCCTGATATGATCAAAAAAAGTAAACGCAGGCTGTCCCGTCCTGGCAGGAGACAGAAAGTGAAACTGGTGGTCCGCGCAGCCGATGAGCTGAAGATAGAGAACGTGTCCGCTTTCGTCGCGACTGCGGAGTCGGGCAGTTTTTCGCAGGCGGCGGTACTGCGAGGATGCTCGCAGTCCATGCTGAGCCGGCGCGTATTGGAACTGGAAGAGCTGCTGGGCGGGCGCTTGTTCAACCGCACCGGCCGTGGCGTCCTGTTGACGGAACTGGGCGTGGCGCTGCTGCCCGTGGCACGGGGGCTGCTGGACGGCGCCACCGGCTTCCTGGAACTGGCGTCCTCCACCAACGAGCAGCCCTCGGGCACCGTGGAGATCGCATTGCCGCGCTGGGCCGCGGAAGGTCCCGTGTCGATGCTGGTGAACCGCATCTCGTCGCAGTTTCCCCGGATCCACCTGGTCATCCACGAGAGCTACAGCCGCGACGTAATGGACAGGCTGGCCGCGGGCAAGCTCGATATCGGTGTTTTCAACAGCTATCAAGCCGAGCCGCCCGCCCAGGCGCAACGCCTGTTCTCGTCCGACCTGGTGCTGCTGGGCCGGCGCGACTCGCCGCTGCTGCGCGATCCCACCGTGCCGCTGGCCGCATTGAACGGCCTGTCCATCGTGATGCCGCCTTCGCCCAATCCGGTGGAGGCCGTGGTGCGCGAACGCACCCGCGACATGCAGCTGGAGTTGCGCGCGGAACTGGAGATCAACTCTGGCGCGATGATCCGCGAGGTAGTGCGACGCTGCGGCCGCCATGCCATCACCCAGGTGCATCGCATCGAGGACTACCTGGACGAGGGCGACCTGGCGATTTCCCGCATCGTCGAACCGGCGCTCACGCTGCACACCTTCTGCGCCACCGGCGCCAAGCACCGCATCAACCGCGCCAGCCTCGCGGTCGAGCGCTGCCTGGTTGCGGTGCTGGCAGAGCACTTCGTCCGATTGCAGCAGGCCGCGCAGATGCGCGAAGCGCGCTGGGCCAAGGCATGGCAGACGGCTGTCCAGACCGTGCATAGCTGATCGTCGGTTCCCGCATGGCACGGCGGAGTTCTTGTCGCTATCGTGACAGGCCACAAGAACCCCAGGAGACGAAACCATGTCCGTTGCCAGAACCGCGTGGCGCGCAGCCGTGCTCGCCTGCGTCGCACTGCTTGCTTCGATGTCCGCCGTAGCCGCCGATGCCTATCCTTCGCGTCCCATACGTTTCATCGTGCCCATCGGTCCCGGCAGCAGCGGCGACACGATGACGCGTACCTTCGCCGAGCACCTGCGCAAGGTGGCGGGCCAGTCCACGCTGGTGGAGAACCGGCCCGGCGCCGAGCTCTCGCTAGGTACCCAAGTGGCGCTGAGCGCGCCGGCCGATGGCTATACCGTGGTGTTGATCAGCCCCAGCGCGACGGTGATCAACCCCTTGTTCGTGAAGGACTTGCCGTACCGGCCCGAGGATCTGCTGCCCGTGCTTAACGTGACCCGCCACGTGGCCGTGCTGGTTGCGTCCGAGAGCTCGCCCTACAAGAGCCTGGGCGACGTGGTGGCTGCGGCCCGTCGCGACAAGGGCGGTGTCAGCCTGGCTACCTACGGCAACAGCTATCGCCTAGGCGCGCTCGACCTGGCCAGGCGCGCGGGCGTGGACTTCAACCAGGTGCCGTACAAGGGTGCTGCGCAGGCGGTGGCGGATGTGGTGGGGGGATCGGTGGACCTGGCGCTGATCGACATTGCCGGCGCCGCGCCCTTGGTCGCTTCGGGAAAAATCCGTGCGCTGGCGGTGGCGGGGGACCAGCGTCATCCGCTGTTGCCCGAGGTGGCGACGGTGCAGGAAGCCGGCTATCCGGGCTACTCCCTATACATTTTCATAGGCTTCGCCATTCATGCCAAAACGCCCCCTGCCGTGGCAGGCAAGCTTGAGGACATGATGCGGCAGGTCATGGACGATCCGGCGCTACGCGCGCAGCTCGCCCAGCAGAGCGGCGGCGAGGTGGTGGGCGCCGGGAGCAAGGAGTTTACGCGGACGATACAGGCCGAGGCGGTGCGATATGGGGAACTGGCGCGCCTGGTCGGCGGCGGCTCGCCCTGATGCTTGCGGGCGTCGCGACGCGGCCCGGGGAGGGATCCGCACCAATATTTTCGATGTATCGGCTGACCCAAATATAGTATTTCCGGCGTGCGCGGTTCTTACCTAGGATGTCCGGCAAGGCATTCTGGAATGGGAGCTGTCATGTTTGAAAGTGGTGCTTGCAGGATATCCGGGCCGCGTGTCCTGGCAGGGCGTTCGGGGAGCGGCGCATGAGCGGCCCGTTGGAAGGCGTGCGCATCCTCGATGTCACGACGGTGCTGATGGGGCCCTATGCCACGCAGATACTGGGAGACCTGGGCGCGGATGTGATCAAGGTCGAGCCCCCGGCCGGCGATAACGTGCGCGGCATCGGCCCGGCGCGCCATCCAGGCATGGGCGGCATCTTTCTGCATGCCAACCGCAGCAAGCGCAGCGTGGTGCTGGACCTGAAGCAGCCAGCGGGCCGCGAAGCGCTGCTGAAACTGGCGGCGACCTGCGACGTCCTGATCTACAACGTGCGGCCCCAGGCGATGGCGCGGTTGGGGCTGTCGTACCAGGAACTGGCGCAGGTCAATCCCGCCATCCTGTACGTGGGCGTGTACGGCTACGACCAGCGCGGCCCTTATGCGGCGCGCGCCGCGTACGACGACTTGATCCAGGGCGCGGTGGGCATACCGGCGCTGTCGGTCCAGGCTGGCGGCGAAACGCCGCGCTACGCGCCCAGCGCCATCGCCGACCGCATCGTGGGCATCAGCGCGGCCAATGCGGTCAGCGCCGGCTTGTACCACCGGGCGCGGACGGGCCAGGGCCAGGCCATCGACGTGCCCATGTTCGAGACCATGGCGCAGCTGATACTAGGCGACCACATGGCGGGCCAGTCCTTCGAGCCGCCGCTGGGGCCTGCCGGATATCCGCGGATACTGAACGCGGACCGGCGCCCCTATGCGACGCTGAACGGCCACATCTGCGTGCTGATCTATGCGGACAAGCAATGGGCGGCATTTTTCGAGTTGATCGGGCAGCCTGGGCGCGAGTCCGCCGATCCCAGGTTCCGCGACATCGGCACCCGCACCCAGCACATCCATGCGATCTACCGGCTGGTGTCGGATGAGATCGCCAAGCGCACCACCGAGGAATGGCTGGAAGCGTTCGAGGCGGCGGATATTCCGGCCATGCCCATGCACACCGTGGAGTCGCTGCTGCGCGATCCGCAGCTGGAGGCCATCGGATTCTTCAACACCGTCGAGCATCCCAGCGAGGGCAAGCTGCGCACCATGGCGGTGCCGTCGCGCTGGTCCGGCACGCCGCCCGCGCCGTCGCGGCCCGCGCCGCGGTTGGGCGAGCACAGCGTCGAAGTGCTGAAGGAGGCGGGCTACCCGGATGAAACCATTGCCGCGTTGCTGCGGGATGGCGTGACCTCGATGGCGGCCGACGCTGCCGCAGTGACCGGAGTTGCCCATGACTGATTTCCTGAAACGCGAGCGCCATGGCGCCGTGCTGCTCCTGACCATGGACCGCGCGGCCACGCGCAACGCGTTGTCCGATCCCGACGCGATCGACGCGCTGGTGGATGTCTGCGCGGAGATCAACGCCGACATGTCGGTGCGCGCCGTGGTGCTTACCGGTGCGCACGGTGTGTTCTCTTCCGGGGGCAATCTCAAGACCCTGTCGGCGGCGGTCGGCGCCGGGCTGGGGGAGCCGGTGCGCAGCCGCCAAGCCTACCGCGACGGCATTCAGCGCGTGCCGCTGGCCTTGTGCAATTTGGAGGTGCCGACGATCGCGGCGGTCAATGGACCGGCCATCGGCGCGGGCTGCGATCTGGCGTGCATGTGCGATATGCGCCTGGCCGCTGAAGAAGCGCGTTTTGCAGAGAGCTTCGTCAAGCTGGGCCTGACGCCGGGAGACGGCGGCGCCTGGCTGCTGCCGCGCGTAGTCGGCATGTCGCGCGCCTGCGAACTGGCGTTCACCGGCCGCAGCGTCGGTGCTGCCGAGGCGCTCGATATGGGGCTGGTCTCGCAGGTGCTCAGCCAGGAGGGGCTGCTGCCGGCCGCGATGGCGTTGGCGCAGGAGATTGCCCAGCATTCCGGCCACGCGCTGCGCCTGACCAAGCGGCTGTTGCGCGAGGGTCAGCACACGCGGCTGGACACCTTGCTGGAGCTATCAGCAGGCTTCCAGGCCTTGGCGCACCACACGCAAGAGCACGCCAGCGCACTGGACGCGTATCTGGACAAGACGCGCGGCTGAGCGACTCCGGCCCTGGCCACGGCAGCCTCGCCGGCGCGCAACCTATAACGAGGCGATACAAGGAGGAGACCCATGCAGACAAGGAGAAGAACACTGGTGGCCGCTTTAGGCGCGCTTGCCGGTTTGCCGCTGGCGCGCGCCGCCATCGCGAACACGGCGGCATGGCCGGCGCAGCCCTTGCGCTTGATCCTGCCCTACGCGGCGGGAGGTCCGACGGATGTTTTGGCCCGGGCCGTGGCACAGCATGTGGCGCGCGAACTGGGCCAGCCCGTGATCGTCGAGAACAAGACCGGCGCCAGCGGCAACATCGCTGGTGAAACCGTGGCGCGCGCCCGGCCCGATGGCTACACGCTGCTGTACCACTCGTCCGGCCTGGCGATCAGCCCCGCGCTGTACCGGCAATTGCCCTATGACCCCCTGCGCGATTTCGCGCCGGTGGGGCTGACGGCCTCGATCCCGCTGGTGCTGATGACGACCAAGGCCTTGCCGCCCCAGGACACCAAGGAGTTCATTGCCTACCTCAAGGCGCGTCCCGATGCGCTCAGCTATGGGACCGGCGGCGTCGGCAACATCACGCATCTGAGCGTGGCGCTGTTCCTGCATGCCACCGGCACGCGCGCCGTGGGCATTCCGTTCAAAGGCACCAATCCGGCCATGGTGGCGATGCTGGGCGGCCAGGTGCAATTCATGGTGGACGCGATAAGCTCGGCGCTGCCCTACATCCGCGACGGCAGGGTCAAGGCGCTGGCCGTGACCGGCGCAGAGCGGTCGCCAGCGCTGCCGCAGGTGCCGACGCTGCGCGAAGCGGGCTTGCAGGACCTCACGATGAGCACCTGGCAAGGCGTGCTGGCGCCGGCCACCACGCCGCAGCCGGTGATCCAGCGCCTGAACCAGGCGGTGGCGGCGGCGGTGCGCGATCCGGCCATCGCCGGACCGTTCACGGCGCAGGGCGTGGACCTGCGCAGTTCCTCGCCCGCCGAGTTCCAGGCATACCTGGGGCAGGAGGTCAGGCGCTGGGGCGACGCGGTCAGAATGGCGGGCATACAGCCCGAATGAATACGGCAAACGCCGTGGCTGCAAAGCCACGGCCATGAACGCAACAGCCTTGCGGAGACAAGCATGAACATCAGGACCCTGGCCATGACGGCCATGCTGGGCGCGGCGCTGGCCTTGGGCGGCAACGCCCGCGCGGCAGACAAGTATCCCTCGCATCCCGTGAAGATCATCGTGTCGCTGCCTCCGGGCAGCGGCGCCGACACCACGGCGCGATTCCTGTCCAAGCATCTGGCCGAGCAGTTCGGCCAGCCTTTCATCGTCGAGAACCGGCCGGGCGCCAACAGCTTCATTGCCGCCCAGGCCGTGGCGACCGCGGCGCCGGATGGCTACACCATGTTCGTGGCCAGCAATTCGCCCATGACGACCAACGCCGCCGTCTTCAAGCACCTGCCGTATGACGCGATCAAGGATTTCTCTCCGGTCGCGCCCATTGCGCGCTTTCCCATGGTGCTGGTGGTGCCGGCCAGCTCGCCATACAAAAGCGTGGCGGAGTTGGTGTCGGCCGCCAAGGAAGCTCCCGGCAAACTGAACTTCGCGAGCGGCACCGCCACCTACCAGGTGGTGCTGGAACTGTTCCATGAACAGAACGGGATCAAGGCCACGCACGTGCCGTACAAGGGTACGTCGGCGGCTCTGGCCGATCTGGCTGGCGGGGTGGTGCAGTACAGCCTGGCCGACGTCAGCGCGGCGCTCCCCTTGATCCGCGGCGGCAAGCTGAAGGCGCTGGCCGTGACCAGCGCCCAGCGCATCAAGGACCTGCCAAACGTTCCCACGATGCAGGAGAGCGGCACCAAGGGCTACGAGGCCTATGCCTGGACGGCCGCGTTCTTTCCCGCGAAGGTCGATCCCGCCATCGTGGCGCGGGTGTCGGAGGCGGTGCAGGCCTTGGTGCGCAGCGACGAGGGGCGGGCGTTCATGGCCAATCTGGGCGGCGAGTCGTTCGTGGGCGGTCCCGACACGCTGGCGGCCTTCCAGAAGGAAGAGCTCGAGTCCATGCGGCGTATTGCGAAACTGGCCAACATCCAGCAGGAGTAAGCGCGCGCGGGGCCTGTCATGCGGAGACCGCCGCGGCGGTCTCCGGCCGCATCAGGCGGCAGGCCATCTCGACGAAATTGGCGGTGGTGGGCGTGGCGTTGTCCGGATGCACGGCCAGCGCAATGCCCACCTTGATGGTTTCGGCCAGCTGCGAAACATTCACCAGGCGTACATTGCTGCCGGCTTGCCGGCGGGCCACCGCCGGCACGATGGCTATCCCGAGCCCGCTTTCCACCAGGCTCAGTATGGTCTGCACCTGGATCGCTTCCTGCGCGATGCGCGGCACCACGCCCGCTTGCTGGAAGGCATACATCACCAGCGCATGCATCCCCGGCACATGCGCGCGCGAATAGCCGATGAACGGCTCGTCCGCGAGTTCGCTCAACGCAACGTCCTCACGCTGCGCATGGCGGCTGCCGGCTGGCACCGCCAGCATCAGGTGGTCAGGCTGCAGCAAGGTGACGCGCGCCGCCGTTGGCTCCAACACAGGAAAACGCACCAGCGCCACGTCCAGCGTGTGCGCGTCCAGGCGGCGCAGCAGATCGACGGTGGTGGATTCTTCGATGATCAGGTCGACGCGCGGGTAATCCTTGCGGAACTCCGACAGCAGCCGCGGCATCAGCGAATAGGTGGACGAACCGACGAAGCCCACCTTCAGGACGCCCTGTTCGCCGCTGGCGCCTTCTCTTGCCGCACGGCGGATCTCCTCGGCATAGAACAGGGTGGTGCGCGCATATTGCAGCACGACCTGGCCGGCGGGCGTGGGCCGCAGGCCGGCGGGTAGCCTTTCGAACAACTGCACGCCGAGCTCCTGTTCCAGCTTCTTGATCGCGGTGGACAGGGGCGGCTGAGCCATGTGCAGCCGCTCGGCGGCGCGATGGAAGTTGAGCGTCTCGGACAGGACCAACAGCTGCTTGAGCTGGCGTAGCTCCACGGGTGTCTCCCTTGATGCGCCGGGCTCGCGATATTTGTGATGTATTGCCCGGTCCACATCTAATATTAGACCGGGATGTGACCCCCGTGTAGATTGCCATGAAGCCCGCGCGCATTGCGCCGGGCAGGGTTTTCACGGCACTTTCGGCAGTTCGAATGCATGCGGCGGCGCCGTGCCGCCGCGCCTTCCGGGGACCACATTGGGCGCTATCAACGAGGCACTGCGGCTTGCCGCGATTCCTGCGCAGGACGAGGCGCTGCGCCCGTCCGTGCGCGCCTTCCTGCGCGAGGCGCTGAAGGACATGCCGGCGGACCGCCGTGCGCGTTCCTGGATGGGCTATGACGCGGAGTTCAGCCGCGCGTTGGCGCGGCAGGGATGGCTGGGCCTGACCTTGCCTGCGGCCTACGGTGGCGCGGCGCGCAGCAATTTCGCCCGCTTCGTGTTGAGCGAGGAACTGCTCGCGGCGGGCGCGCCGGTGTCGGCGCATTGGATCGCCGATCGCCAGACCGCGCCGCTGATCCTGCGCTACGGTTCGCCGGCGCAGCGCGATTTCTATCTGCCGCGCATCATACGGGGCGAAGCCTTCTTCGCCATCGGCATGAGCGAACCCGACACCGGTTCCGACCTTGCCAGCGTGCGCACGCGCGCCACCCCCGACGCCGGCGGCTGGCTGCTGAACGGCCGCAAGATATGGACCACCAACGCGCACCGCTCGCACTACATGTGCGCGTTGGTGCGCACCTCCGGCGTGCCGGAAGACCGGCACAAGGGACTGTCGCAGATGATCTTCGACCTGTCCTTGCCCGGCATCGAAATCCGTCCGATCCGCGACATCGCGGGCGACGCGCATTTCTGTGAAGTCCTGTTCGACAACGTCCGCCTGCCGCGCGATGCGCTGGTGGGCGAAGAGGGCAGCGGCTGGCAGCAGGTCACGGCCGAACTGGCGTTGGAGCGCAGCGGCCCGGAGCGGATCTACTCCAGCATGGTGCTGATGGACGGCTGGCTCGCGCATCTGCGCCAGGCGGCGTCGCCGGACCCGGCGCACGTCCGGCTGGCGGGACGTCTGGCCGGCCGGTTGACGGTGCTGCGGGCCATGTCGCTGGCGGTCACGCAGCGGCTCAACGATGGGGCCGACGCCAGCCTCGCGGCCGTGCTGGTGAAAGACCTGGGCACGGAGTTCGAGCAGGCCGTGCCCGAATGGATAGGCCAGGCCCTGCGCGCGGACGCCAGCCCCGCGCCTGACGAGGTGCTTGCCCGCACGCTGGCTTATCTGACGCTGATCAACCCGACCTTTTCGCTGCGCGGCGGCACCCGCCATATCCTGCGCGGCATCATCGCGCGCGAGCTTGGCCTGCGTTAGGGCCTATCGACACCTGAAGGAGGGCCCCATGGCGGCATCCATCCAGCAAGACCTGTACGACGAATTTGCGCGCGCCCTGGCTGGTTTGTGCCCGCTGGAGCGGGTCCGCGAGATCGAGACGCAGGGCGGCGCAACCGACCCGGGCAGCCTCGCTGCCCGCACATGGCGGGAGATCGACGCGCTTGGGTATGTGGACGCATTGACGCCCGCGGAACTGGGTGGCGCCGGATTGCCGCTGGCCGACGCCGAGGGCCTGCTGCGCGCGGCAGGCGCGTTTGCGTTGCCTTACCCGCTGGCCGACACCATGTTGGCGCGCGCCCTGTTGCGGGCCAGCGGCCAGACCGTGCCAGAGGGGCCTATTGCATTGGCCCAGGCGTTGCCGGGACCGCGCGGTCTGCGCTGCGTTCAGACGCCGGGAGCCGGGCTGGCGCGCACGCTGCTGGTTCAGCGCGACGGCTGCCTGTTGTTGCTGGCGGCGCCGGCCGCATCCGATCCGGGCGTGTTCCGGCCGCGCGCCAGCGCCGCCCCCGCATGGACCGACTCGCCGCCTGTCCTCGGCCGTATCGCCTTGCCGGACGAGGCCGTGCAGGCTTGGCGCAACGCCGCCGACGCAGCCGCAATCGCTGGCGCGATGCAAGCCGTGCTCGACCGCTGCATCGCCTTCGTGGGCGAACGCCAGCAGTTCGGCAAAGCGCTGGGCCGTTTCCAGGCGATCCAGCAGGAGATCAGCGTGCTGGCGGAGCAGGTGGCGTCCACCGCCATGGCGGCGCGGCTGGCTTGCTCCAGCGGCTCCCTGTTTCCCGACGCCACGCTTGCGGCTTGCGCGCGGCTGCGGGCATGCGAGGCCATTCCCGTCGTGTGCTCCCTGGCGCACGCGATCCACGGGGCGATCGGGATCACCGAAGAGCTGGCCCTGGGCCTCTACACCACGCGGCTGCATGAGTGGCGCGCCAGCGGCATGAGCGAAGACGCCTGCGCCAACCTGATCGGAACCCAGCTGCTGGCCGGCGACAGCCCGTCGATGCTGGAGTTCGTGCGCGGCGTCATGGCGGCCGTGCCGGCGGATAGCGAGGCCGACGCGGCGCGCGTCCCCGCGTAGCGCGAGACGGGCCGGCGTCTTTCTTTCGAATTCCATGCAACCGAGGTAATCATCCATGCCCTCAAGTTCAGATGCCGTCGTCATCGTCGGCGCGCAGCGCACGCCCATCGGCGCCTTCCAGGGCGCCTTGTCGCACTACACCGCGCCCCAACTGGGCGCCCATGCGCTGGCTGCCGCCATGCGTCAGGCGGGCCTGCCGTCCGATGCGGCCCAGGAGGCCTTGATGGGCTGCTGCCTGTTCGCCGGCCTGGGGCAGGCGCCCGCGCGCCAGGCCGTGCTGGGCGCGGGGCTGCCGACCACGGTGCAGGCGACCACGCTCAGCAAGATGTGCGGCTCGGGCATGAAAGCCGTGACCCTGGCGCACGACATCCTGCGCGCCGGATCGGCGGATGTGGTGCTGGCCGGGGGCATGGAATCGATGAGCAACGCGCCGCATCTGATACCCCGGGCGCGGCAGGGCTACCGGCTGGGCGACGGGCAGTTGCTGGACCACATGTACCGCGATGGCCTGCAAGATGCCTATGAAGGCCACCTGATGGGGCACTACGCCGATCTGGCCGCGCGCGAGCACGGTTTCAGCCGCGCGCAACAGGACGCCTATGCGGAACAGAGCGTGCTGCGCGCTCAGGGCAGCATCGCGGCAGGGACGTTCGCAGCGGAGATCGCCCCCATTGCGGCGCGCGCCCGCCGCGGCGAGCCGGCCGGCGCGCTCGTGGCCGACGACGAGACGCCGGGCCTGTGCGATGCAACGCGGCTGGCCAGCCTGAAACCGGTTTTCACCGCCGATGGCACGGTCACGGCCGGCAACGCTTCGTCGATTTCGGATGGCGCGGCCGCGCTGGCGCTGACGCGGCTGGGCCACGCGGAAACGCTGGGGCTGGCGCCGCGCGCGCGCATCGCCGGGCATGCCGCCGCCGCGCTGGCGCCGGGGCAATTCCCTGTCGCGCCGGTGCACGCCATCGCGCGCCTGCTCGACCGGGTGGGCTGGAGCCGCGATTCGGTGGACCTGTTCGAAATCAACGAGGCCTTCGCGGTAGTCGCCCTGATCGCGCTGCGCGACCTCGGCCTGCCGGCCGAACGGGTCAACGTCGAAGGGGGCGCCTGCGCGCTGGGGCATCCGGTAGGCGCCACCGGCGCGCGCATCATCGTCACGCTGCTGCACTCGCTGGAGCGCCGCGGCCTGCGCCGCGGGGTGGCCTGCCTGTGCCTGGGCGGAGGCGAAGCCACGGCCATCGCCATCGAATTGCTTTGATCCGGCGGCGCGTCCGCCGCCTAGACCTGGGAAGACAAACACATGGGACCACTGGCTGGAATCAGGATCATTGAATTGGCCGGCATCGGTCCGGGGCCGATGGCGGCCATGCTGCTGGCCGACATGGGCGCGACGGTCCTGCGGATCGAACGCAAGGAACCCGCCGACCTGGGCGTCAAGCGCGAGCTGAAGTACAACCTGCTGCTGCGCAACCGGCGCTCGATCGCGTTGGACCTGAAAGACCCGCGCGCCGTGGCGCTGGTGCTGCGGCTGCTGCGCAAGGCCGATGGGCTGATAGAAGGATTCCGTCCCGGCGTGACCGAGAGGCTGGGCCTGGGGCCGCAAGCCTGCCTGGCCGCAAACCCCAGGCTGGTCTATGGCCGCATCACCGGCTGGGGCCAGGACGGGCCGCTGGCGCAAGTGGCCGGGCATGACATCAACTACATCGCCGTCACCGGCGTGCTGGACGCCATCGGCCGGGCCGGCCAGCCGCCCACGCCTCCGCTCGCGCTGGTGGGCGATTTCGGCGGCGGCGGCCCCTTCCTCGCATTGGGCATGCTGGCCGCCATCATCGAAGCGCGCCAGTCGGGCCTAGGCCAGGTGGTGGACGCCGCCGTGATGGACGGCGTGGCCTCCATGGCCACGGCCTTCTACGGCCTGGCCGCGTCGGGGACATGGCAGCCCCAGCGGGGCTGCAACATCCTCGATTCGGGCGCGCCGTTCTATGACGTGTATGCATGCGCGGACGGCCTGTGGCTGTCGGTCGGCCCGATAGAGCGCCGCTTCCACGAACGGCTGCTGCGGCAGCTGGGCCTGGACGACGCTGCCATCCGCGACTTGGGGGACCATCAGGACAGGACCACCTGGCCCCGCCTGCGCACGGTGCTGGCCGCGGCCTTCGCCCAGCGCAATCGCGACGACTGGTGCGAAAGGCTGGCGCACCTGGATGTATGCGTGGCGCCCGTGCAGACGCTGAGGGACGCCGCCATGCATCCGCAGGTCAAGGCACGCGGCACGCTGCTGGAGGTGGACGGCATCACGCAGCCCGCCCCGGCGCCGCGCTTCAGCAGGACGCCCAACGCCAGGCCGACCGCGCCGCAGCCGCCGGATGCTGGAGCGCTGGAGGGTTGGCTGGATCCGGAGGACCTGGAGGCGTACGGCACAGCGCTTTGACGGCGGAGGGCAGCCGGACGCGAGTCGGGCTGTCCCGGATCGGAGCCGGCTACGCTCGACGGGCCGCGCCGGGCTGCAGGCCTGGGATCGGAACCGGCGCATTGCCGGTGCGCGGGTTTATGGCGATAATTGCGACTAATTCCTATTATCGAAATAGCCGCCCCCCTCGCCATGCCGCAACCCGAACCAACCGCCGTCGCCGTGCAGCGCATCTACGACGCGCATCACGGCTGGCTGTTCGGCTGGCTGCGCCGGCGGTTGGGCAATAGCGCCGATGCCGCCGACCTGGCCCAGGACACGTTCGTCGGGCTGTTGAGCAGCTACCGGCGGCGCGCCATGCCGGACTTGCAGGAGCCGCGCGCCTACCTGACCACCATCGCCAAACGTCTCATGGTCGATATGTACCGGCGCCACGCGCTGGAACAGGCCTACCTCGACGCCCTGGCAGCCATGCCGGCGCGGCATGCGCCGTCGGAAGAGCAGCGGCTGATGGTGCTGCAGACGCTGCGGGAGGTGGATGCCTTGCTGGCGGCCTTGCCGGACAAGGCCCGCATCGCATTCCTGCTGTCGCAGCTCGACGGGCTGACGTATGAACAGATCGGCGCGGAGATGGGGGTGAGCGTGCGCACGGTCAAGCGCTACATGGCTGAAGCCTTCAAGCATTGCATCCTGGCGGCGCCATGACCAGGGCAACCGACGCCATCGACCCGAAGATCGCGGGCGAAGCCGCGGATTGGCTGGTGCGGCTGCATTCGGGGCGCTTCTCCGAGGCGGACAAACTGGCTTGCGAGCGCTGGCGCCAGCGCAGCCCCGAGCACGACCGCGCCTGGACCCGGGCTCAGGCGATCCTGGCCAAGTTCGGCGGCTTGCCGCCGGGCCTGGGGCGGGCCGCCTTGAACGCGGACGCCACGCGGCGCGCCGGCCTGCGGACGCTGGCCGGCCTGATCGTGGCGCTGCCCGCCGGCTGGCTGGCATGGCGCACGGCGCCCTGGCAGAGCTGGACGGCGGACTACGCCACGGGCAGCGGCGAACGCCGGCAGTTCGAGTTGCCGGACGGCAGCGTGCTGACGCTCAACACGGCGTCGGCGGTGGACCTGGATTACTCGGCGCAACAGCGTCTCGTGCTGTTGCGCGAAGGCGAAATCCTGCTGCGTTCGGCCCATGCCGTGCCGGCCGATCCCCGGCCGCTGCGGGTCCGCACCGCCGAAGGCAGCGTGCAGGCCCTGGGGACGTACTTCGGCGTGCGCCAGCTGGAGGCGCGCAGCCGGGTCGCGGTGATCGAGGGCCAGGTGCGGCTGCAGCCGCGAGCAGCTGCGGCGGGTGTCGTCCTGACTGCGGGGCAGTGCAGCGAGTTTTCGGAACGCGAGGTCCTGGCGCCCCGCGCCTATGTGCATCCGCCCCAAGCCTGGCTCGATGGGGTGCTCTACGCGGACGACATGAGGCTGGCCGACTTCCTGCAAGAGCTTGCGCGCTATCGCCCCGGCCTGTTGCGCTGCGACCCGGCGGTGGCCGAGCTGCGCATTTCCGGCGGCTTTCAGGTGGACGATACCGACGCGGTGCTGCTGGCGGTGTCGCGCAGCCTGCCGGTGCGGGTGGTTTCGCGCAGCCGCTACTGGGTGAGCGTGGTGCCGGCCTGACCGGGCCGCGCGGACTTTTGGCCCCTTTTCCGGGCTCGTCCGACAAGTCCATATAGCACCTTCGCTAGCACTCAGTCGGGATCAGCATGTTTTCAAGCAAGAACAACGCGGCCAGGCCATCTCGCCGCCCGAGCCGCCGCGCGGCCGCAGGCGCGCTTTGCGCGGCCCTGGGGGCTGTGGCGCCGGCTATCCACGCGCAGCCGGCCGCCGCTGCGTCCGGCGCGGCCACCCAGGCGCGGTTCGACATCCCGGCGGGTCCGCTTGGTCCGGCGCTGTCGGCATTCGCCGGGATGGCGCGCATCAATCTCTCGTTCGATCCGGCGCTGGCCGAAGGCTGGCGCACGGCAGGGCTGCAAGGCGCCTGGACGGTCGAGGCGGGGCTGGCGAAGTTGCTGGCGGGCACGCCGCTGGCGGCGCGGCGCGATGGCGTCAATGTCTACACGCTCAGGCGGATTCCGGCGGAGCCGGCGGCGATGCTGCCGGCGGTGCGGGTCGAGGGGGCGCAGGAGTCGGCTTACGGACCGGTCGTCGGCATCGTGGCGCAGCGCAGCGCCACCGGCACCAAGACCGACACGCCCATCCTGGAAATTCCGCAGACGGTGAACGTGGTCACGCGCGACGAGATCACGATGCGCGGCGCACGCAGCATCGTCGAGGCGCTGGCCTACACGCCGGGCGCCTATTCTCCGGGCGGCAGCGCCGATCTGCGCTACGACAACATCTACCTGCGCGGCGGCCATGCCGCCCGCAACAACCTGGATGGCGCCCGGCTGCCTTTTGGCGCTTACAGCTTCGGCATGCTGCAGATCGAACCCTACGGGCTGGAGCGGGTCGAGGTGCTGAAGGGACCATCCTCGGTGCTGTACGGGCAGAACACGCCCGGCGGACTCATCAATATGGTGAGCAAGCTGCCCACGCAAACGCCCCTGCGCGAGATCGAGCTGCAGACCGGCAGCTACGGCCGGGCGCAGGCCGCCCTGGATCTGAGCGGCCCGATAGACCAGGAAGGGCAGTGGAGCTACCGCCTGGTCGCGTTGCAACGGGACGCGGCCCAGTCCCCCCACTACTCGGAAGAAGACCGGACCTTCGTGGCGCCGGCATTGACGTGGCGGCCGTCGGCAGCCACTTCGCTGACCTTGCTGGGCTTCTACCAGAAGGACCATCAGGTGCCCATCTACGGCAATCTGCCGGCCGCGGGTACGCTCTATTCCAATCCCAACGGCCGCATCCCCCGCGACCGCTATACCGGCGAGCCCGGCTGGGATACCTATGACCGGGAACAGTACTCCGCCGGCTACCTGTTCTCGCACCAGTTCAACGACACCTGGACCGTGCGGCAGCAATTGCGCTACAGCCACATGCGGGGCGAGGCGCGCACCACCGTGGGCTATATGCTCAACCCGGTGGACATGCGCACCTGGTCGCGCTCGATGTCGCGCGGCCAGGGCACCGGCGCGACGCTGAACGTGGATACCCAGGCGGTCGCGCGCTTCAACACCGGCCAGGTCGGGCACGAGTTCCTGGCAGGTTTCGATTATCTGGACATGCGCGACACCTACAAGTTCGCCAACGTCATTGCCGGCGTGCCGCCGCTGGATCTCTACGATCCGGTTTACGGGCGGCCCAGGCCCGGCATCGCGGACCTGATACCCCGCGTCGATTCGCGCCAGCGCACCGAGCAGTCTGGCGTCTATGCACAGGATCAGATCTCGTACGGCAACTGGCTGCTGACGCTGGGCGGCCGCTACGACATGGCGCGCAGCACCACACGCAATCTGCTGACCTCTGGCAAGGTCTCGCAAAACGACTCGGCCTTCACCGGCAGGGCGGGCCTGACCTACATGCTGGAGAGCGGCCTGGCGCCTTACGTGGCGTACTCGACGTCGTTCGCGCCCACGGGCGGCACCGACTACCAGGGCAACCCGTTCCAGCCGACCAAGGGCCGGCAGATCGAGGCGGGACTGAAGTACCAGCCGCCGGGCAGTGACAGCATGGTGACCCTGTCGGCCTATCAACTGACGCAAACCAATGTGCTGACCACCGATACCACTCCGGGGCGTCCGCCGGGCTTCCAGCTCCAGGCGGGGGAGGTCCGCTCGCGCGGGATCGAACTGGAAGGCAAGGCCAGCCTGGCCCGCGGCTGGGACCTGATCGCCTCGTATTCCTACGTCGACGCGGTAGTGACCAAGAGCTCCAACGTCGACATCGTCGATGGCGCGCCGCAATCGCGCGAAGGCAAGAAGCAGTATTACGCGCCGGCGCACCAGGCTGCGGCATGGCTGGCCTACAAGGTGCAGGACGGGCCGCTGCAAGGCCTGGGCCTGGGGGCAGGGGTGCGCTACATCGGCGCGGACTGGGGCGACGCGGCGAACACCTTGCGCATTCCCGCGGTGACGCTGGTCGATGCCGCCCTATCCTACGACCTGGGCCAGATGCAGCCCGCCATGCGCGGCATGACGCTGTCGCTGAACGCCAGCAACCTGTTCGACCGCAGCTACGTGGGCACTTGCGTGACGACGACGTCGTGCACCTACGGCGCCGGGCGCTTGCTGCTGGCCACGCTCAGGTACGCGTGGTGAGGCCCCGCAGCAGCTGGCGCGGCGTGGCGGCGCGCACGGCCGCGGCCACCTTGGGCGCCTACGCGCTGGTGTGGGCAGCGGTTGCGGCGGCGGCCCGCCTGCCGCTGGCGCCTACCGACGCCATACTCTATCCGGCCCTGGCCGCCATACCCGTGCAGGTGGCCCTCACGGTTTGGGCATTCGCGGCGCGCAGCCCGCGCCGGGTGTGGCTGGCCATTGTGGCGGGATGCATGGGCTCCTGGTTGCTGACCTCGGGTACGACGGCATGAACGCGTATCCGGAAGGCAGCCTGCGCCAGCGCATGGCCTGGCTGCACACCTGGGTCGGCCTGCTGTTCGGCTGGCTGACGTTTTCAATATTCCTGACCGGCGCGCTCAGCGTCTATGCGCCGGAGATCAGCCGCTGGATGAAGCCCGAGATTTCGGCTGCCGGCAAGGCCAGCCAGGCCCAGGCCCTGGAATTGGCGCAAGACTGGCTGGAGCGGAACGCCGGGGGCGCGGCTGCATGGCGGATCGAATTGCCGGATGCCCGCCGCCCCTTGCTGGCGCTGTCGTGGGAAGATGCAGACGGCGGCGGCGCCGTGATGCTAGATCCGGCTGGCGGGCGCAAGATCGTGCCGCGCGACACAGAGGGCGGCGATTTCCTGGTCGAGTTCCATTACAGCCTGCACGCGGGACAGGCCGGTATCTGGCTGGTCGGCGCCTGTACCGTGGCGCTGCTGGTCGCGCTGGTTTCCGGCGTCATCGTGCACCGGCGCTTTTTCGCGGATTTCTTCGTGTTCAGGCCGCGCGCCTCACCGGGCCGCGCCTGGCTCGATGCGCACAACGTGCTGTCGGTGCTGCCGCTGCCGTTCCATTGCATGATCCTGTTCACCGCCTTGAGCACGCTGCTGCTGGGCTATTTGCCTGCCGGGGTGCAAAGCCGCTATGGCGGCGACGTGGCGGCGATGGTGGCCGAGGTGTTTCCGCAGCCGCCAGCCGCGCCGCGGCCAGGCGGCGCGACGGAGATGCTGCCGTTGAGCACGCTGGCCTTGCGCGCCGAGCCGGAATTGGGCGCGGGCAAGATCGCCGCGATCGGGATCAGGCAGCCCGGCACGCAAGGCGCGCTTGCGGATGTCTGGCGCCGCTACGACGATCGCCTGCTGGCGTTTCCCGACCGCGTGTCCCTGCTGGCGGCGAGCGGCGAGGTCGTCGACGTGCAAACAAGCTATCCCGGATCCTTGCAGCTGATCCGGACGCTGGGCGGACTGCATTATGGCTACTACGCCGCACCGCTATTGCGCGCGCTGTACTTCCTGCTGGCCTTGTCAGGCGCAGCCATGATCGCGACGGGACTGGTGTTGTATACGGTGCGGCCGGTGACGGCCGCCTCCCGCTTCGGTCGGGCGGCGCACCGGCTGAACGTGGCGATGGTATGCGGCCCGGCATGCGCCTGCGCCGCCTATCTGCTGGCCAACCGCCTGGCGTGGCCCGGGTCGGAGGGCTTGCATGAGCGCGAGGTGGCGGCTTTCTTTCTGGCGTGGATCGCCTGCGGCGTGCACGCCTTGGCGCGCGACGAACGTCGCTTGTGGCCGGAGCAATGGGGGGCCGCGGGGCTGCTATGGCTGGCCGTGGCGCCGGTTGATCTGCTGACCATGGCCTCCGACGCCGGCCTGAGGACGGCCCTGGCGATGCCGCTGCATCATGCGGTCTGGGGCGCGAGCATCGCGGCCGCCTGCGTTTTCGCCTGCGTGGCGCATCGTTCCAGAACCAAGCCCATTTCAAGCCTTGGATCCTGAGGCTGGCGACCCGCATTGCAGTTCTTCCCAAGACCAATCCGCCTGGCCATGGCCTTGAGTGGACGGCATCGACTCGGCCTTGCCTTCCTGAATAGAATGGGCTTCCCGTTCCCCGTTCCGGAGTCGTCCCATGAACTTGCAGCTACGAATTTTTTCGTTTTTTGTCATGTCTGTGATGTCAGCCGGCGCCGCGGCTGAAACGCCGCCAGTGGTCCAGTTCATTGCCACGGGCGGGACGATCGCGATGAAGGTGGATCCGGTCACCAAGGGGGTGGTACCCGCCATCTCGGGCGATGATCTGATGCAGACGGTGCCCGACGCCGCCAAGTACGCCCGCATAGAGGTCAACAACTTCTCGGCCATGTCGGCCAACTATGTCGAGCCCAAGTGGTGGACGCGTTTGACCAAGTCGGTGGATGACGCCTTGGCCCGGCCTGAGGTGGCCGGCGTGGTCATCGCCCATGGCACGGACACGATGGAGGAGACCGCGTACTGGCTCGATCTGACCGTGAAATCCGACAAGCCCGTCATCCTGATCGGCGCGCAACGCAATGCGTCGTCTCCGGATTTCGACGGGCCGCGCAATCTGCTCAATGCCATTCGGATCGCCACGGCGCCGGACGCCAAGGGCAAGGGGGTGATGATCGCGATGAACAACCAGATCAACGCCGCGCGCACGGCGACCAAGACCCATACCGCGGATGTCGAGACCTTCAAGTCGGGCGATTTCGGCTTTCTCGGCGAGGTCTGGTCGGATCGCGTGCAATTCTCGCGCACGCCCTTGCGGCGGCAGCACATCGATATCGGCGCGGGCGACATGCCGCGCGTGGAAATCCTGCCGATGTTCGGCGGCGCGGACGGCGATCTGCTGCGCTATGCCGTGGACCAGGGCGCGAAGGGCATCGTGGTCCAGGCCGTGGGCATGGGCAACATGAACGTTTCGATGTTCGAGGCCGTGAAGTATGCGCTGGGCAAGGATGTGCCGGTGGTCATATCGACGCGCGTGCCCAATGGCCGGACGATGCCGGTCTACGGTTTCCCTGGCGGCGGGAAAACCACTTTCGACGCCGGCGCGGTCATGGCGGGCGACCTCAGCCCGCAGAAGGCCCGGCTGCTGCTGATGCTGCTGTTGCATCAGGGGCAGCACAGCAAGGAAGCGCTGCAGGCTGCATTTGATCGTTGATCGTTGCGGGCAGGATTCGCAGCTCCCTCGGCGCTGGCCTTCCGAACCAGGGCCAGGCGCCGCGCGGCTGCGTTCAACGTCTTCTTGTCCTAGGGGATACCAACGTCTGTGTTCAGTCGATCCGCGAATCCCAGATCATCCTTTGGAGCGCAAGACTGGGTGTTGCGCCTGCATCCTGCATTCTTTTCGGCAGGCGGAACGCGGATAGGTGTAGACACCTATTAAGAAAATCCTGCCGCATGCCGTATCGCTAGGAGGTTGCGTCTACTTAAAAAGGATGTGTCATGGTCGCCAGGAATTGCCCGCGCACGGGATGGTTGAAGTCGGCTGCCCTCGTTTTCTACGCGGCGAACTTCGCCTATCCCGCAAACGCCCAATCGGTTTCCGGCACTGGCGACGTTCAACCCGCGCCGGTCCAGACGCCGCATTGGACTGTCAGCAGCCCTCTGACGGGCAGCGATCTGACGGTTGGAGATACCCTCACAGGGGAACTGGTCATCGATGCGGGCGGTTCCGTAGTCAATGACTTGGCATACATTGGAAACTTCAATGGCGCCGTAGGCACCGTGACCGTGTCGGGCCGTGACGGCAATGGCGTCGCTTCCACCTGGACCAGCCTCGGTTCAGTGCAGCTCGGCCTCGACACCGGCGCCAGCGGCACGGTGAAAATCCTGGACGGGGGCTTGGCGCAAAGCGATTCGGCCAGCATCGGCTTCGAGACCGGCGGCGTCGGGAACGTTCTTGTTTCCGGACCGGGGTCCACCTGGAATCTCTCCACGGGCAACGCGTTCGTGATCGGCGGGCGCGGCCAGGGCTCGCTGCGGATCGACAATGGCGGCGCCGTGCACAGCGGCCAGTCGATCATCGGCTGGGAAGCCGGCAGCGAGGGCAGCGCCACGGTGTCGGGCGCGGCAACGGTCTGGGACCCGCTAAACAACATCTACGTGGGACTCGACGGAACGGGCGAGCTTCGCGTCCTGGATGGCGCCACCGTTGGCACGGTCGGATCGACTGCGCCAGGCGCCGCCGCAACGGTTTACATCGGCGAGAGCGCGGCCGGGGTCGGCACGGTGACGGTGTCGAGCGCAACGGCCGATGTTTCGACGCTCTCGGCAAGCGACCGCATCGAAATCGGTTCTGCAGGCACAGGAACATTGACCATCGAAAAAGGCGGGAAGGCCATCGCCGCCAGTGATACATGGCTTACCGTGGCGGCCTCCGCCACCGGCACGCTGAACCTGACCGGCGATGCCAGCGGCCGCGGCATGCTAGAGACCGGCTCGGTGATCAAGGGCGCCGGCGACGCCACTTTCAACCTGGACGGCGGCATCCTGCGCGCCAATCGCAATGAGGCCAACTTCCTGAAAGGCTTCTCCACGCAGGCGGTGGGCAGTGGCGGCGCCGGGTTTGATACCAACGGCCACGAAGTGGGCGTGACGACCGCGTTCTCAGGGACGTCACGCTTGAATAAGCTGGGCGCGGGCACGTTGACCTTGTCGGGCAACAGCGCGGCGTTCACCGGCAATACCGATGTTCAGGCTGGAACGCTGCAGGTGGATGGCATCCTCGGCGGGCCGGTGACCGTGCTTGCGGCAGCGCGACTGACCGGCACGGGACGCGTGGGCGCAACGGCCAACCAGGGCACGATCGCGCCGGGTCCGCGCAGCGGTTTCGGCTCCCTCACGATTGCTGGCAATTATGCGGCGCAGGGCGGCAACCTGGAAATCCGTACACAGCTTGGCGCCGATGACTCGCCGACGGACAAGCTGGTGATTACCGGCGACAGCGCTGGCACCACGCCGGTCACGGTGAAGAACATGGGAGGCGCTGGCGCGCAGACTCAACGGGGGATACAAGTCGTGCAGGTCTACGGCCTGTCGGCGGGAAAATTCGATCTGGCCAATGGCGACTACGTCATCGGGGGGCGTCCGGCTCTGGTCGCCGGCGCCTATGGCTATGTGCTGCAACAGGACCCAGCCGACGGCGGCTGGTACTTGCGATCGTCCCTGACCAATCCAGTCACTACCCCGACGGATCCTGGTACCACTCCGACGGATCCGGGTACGACCCCGACCGATCCAGGCACCACCCCGACCAATCCGGGCACTCCCTCGCCCGGTGGCGGTTCGCCGGGCGCCGAACCGCCCTTGCTCTATCAGCCCGGCGTGCCGGTCTACGAGGCCTATGCCAATACGCTGCTCCACCTGAGCCAGTTGCCTACCCTGCGCCAGCGGGTCGGCAATCGCCTCTATGATCCGGCGGACGCCGGCCGCAATGGCGTATGGAGCCGCGTCGAGGGCACGACAGGACGGCTCGATCCTGCGGCATCCACCACCGGCGCGCGTCAGAACGTCGATAGCTGGAAGGCGCAATTCGGCGTTGACCGCATCCTGGCCGGTAAAGAAGAGGGATCCCGTCTGGTGGGCGGCCTGGCCTTTCACTACGGCAAGGCCGACTCTCGGGTGTCGTCGATCTACGGCAACGGCACGATCGACACCACTTCCTATGGCCTGACGCCGACACTGACCTGGTACGGCAAGAATGGCCTGTATATCGACACCCAGGCTCAGGCGACCTGGTTCGACAGCGACCTGAACTCAGGGCTGGCCGGCAAATTGAAGGGCGGCCAGAAGGCCCAGAGCTATGGCTTGGGTATCGAAGCGGGCAAGGCTTTCGGATTGTCAGAGGAGCTGGCCCTGATCCCGCAGGCGCAGCTGACATACGTATCGACCCGCTTCGACAGCTTCAACGACAAATTCGGCGCGCGCGTCGAAAGCGACAAGGGCGACAGCCTGCTGGGCCGTTTCGGCATCGCCCTGGACTACAAGAGAAATTGGCAAACGGCCGGCGTGAAACGGGAATCCAGCGTCTACGGCGTCGTCAACGTGAAGCATGAGTTCCTGGACGGCACCAGTGTCCGCGTCGCCGGCGTGCCGGCGGCCAGTCGCATGGCGCGAACCTGGGGCAGCATCGGAGCGGGGGCAAATTTTGGTTGGGGGGAGCGCTACGCCATCTACGGCCAGGTCGAAGCCGACGCGGATTTCTCCGGCAGCTATATCGTCACCGCTACCGCGGGTTTCAGGATGGCTTTCTAGAGTGGGCGATGGTGACCGGCCGACGCTCTGCAAATCTGCTTTTCTTCAAGGGAGTCTCCGACTCATGGAGACTCCGCCGGCTGGCGCCTGCCTGAGGCGGGAGCCTACGTCCACTACGGAGCTTTCATCTCCTGCTCCTTCTCCTTCTTCTCCTTTTTTTCTCCATCGTAGTGAGACTTGATGGCGAGAAACATGCCCGTACCCAACACGAGGAGCTTGAACGTACCGAAGACTACAGGGACCCAGAAATTCATCATTTCCTCAAAACGCTGCTTCAGCAGTTTCACTAAATACTCGCGGACTGATCCGCGTCGATGCTAGTGATCGGGCTGCCATGAGCCCCCGACCTGTTGTCGGAGGCAGTATTTCCGGGCGAATTCGCCCGGTGTTAGATCTTTCAAAGCCATGTGAGGCCGAGCGTCATTGTAGTCCTGGCGCCAAGCCTCGCTACGCAACTGCAATTGTTCATCGGCATACCGCCGATAGACTCGGTTGCAGCTGACCTGCCAGCCTGGTCTTGCCCGCCAAAGGGCGCCGTCTTGACCGCGCAGCATCTCGACCAGCGACCTGCTTGTCCTGGGCTATGTCCGTTATCGGCCAGGAACGGTCGCGGGGTCGATCATCCGACGATCGGAGCGAACATCAATCGCCCCCGCGAGGGCATTCAGGCGGTCAGGAAGCGCGTGACTTCGGCCCAGTCGTTAGTCGACAGGGCGACGTCTTCGAAGTCGCCAGCTTCCTCGTCGTAGCGCGAAACGCAGAAGCGCTGGCTTCTGCCGGATTCGCGGTCGGCATAGTTGGCGTAGTCGACATACACCTTCAAGCCGCGCTCCTTGTTCTCGAATGAAGGAGCTGCGTCGATGTAGCTCGACGAGTCGAAATACCCTTCGGGTAGGGGCGGGAGGGTGGTTATGTCGAAGTCAGGAAATTCGCGGCGGAGTCGTTCGAGGTTCATAAGGGAAGCATTTGGAGGCAGGAAGCCTGACATTTTACGTTGCTTGGTGTCGGCTGGTTTTGCCCGCCAAAGCCAAAAGGCGAACCTCAACGCAAAAGGCGAACTTTGTTCCCGCCACTCCGGGTTTTCCCTAAACTTGTTTTCCTTGCGGAAAATCAATCTCCTATAGGACACTTCGTGTCATGATGGTGCCGATAGGCGGCGCCCGTAGGGGGATGACATGAAGATTTCGGGAATTGCCGGCGCGCTGGCGTTGGTTGCGGCCATGGCGGGCAGTGGCGCCCAGGCGGCGTATCCGGACCGGCCGATCCGGTTGGTGGTGCCTTTCGGCGCGGGCGGGATCACGGATATCGTGGCGCGCCAGGTGGGCAAGGGCATGGGCGATACCTTGGGACAGAGCATCGTGATCGAGAACCGGCCGGGCGCGGGCGGGGTGATTGCGGCGCAGGTGGCCGCCACCGCGCCGGCCGACGGCTATACGATCTTCATGGGCACGGTCGGGACGCAGGTGGTCAACCCGCTGATCTACAGCAAGCTCAGCTACGACGCGGACAAGTTCGCGCCGGTGGGCATGGTGTCGGGGTCGCCGTATCTGCTGGCGGTCCGGGAGGGCGTGCCGGCGCAGACCTTCAGCGAGTTCGTAGCCTATGCCAAGGCCAACCCGGCCAAGCTGAATTTCGGTTCGGCAGGCAACGCGAGTTCTCCGCACCTGGGTCTGGAACTATTGAAGCTGACGGCCGGCGTGGATATTGTGCATGTGCCGTTCAAGAGCGGTAGCGAAGCGGTGAACGCCGCCATCGGCGCGCAGGTGGACGTGGTGATGGACGCCAGTCCGGTGATCATGCCGCATGCGGCGTCGGGCAAACTGCGTGCGCTGGCGGTAGCCGCCGACAAGCGGCTGCCCTCCGCGCCGGACGTGCCCGCCAGCAGCGAGGTGGGTGACGCGGCCCTGCAGATCAGTTCGTGGAACGCGTTCTTCGCGCCCGCGGGCACGCCGCCCGAAGTATTGGAAAAGCTGAACGCCGCGCTGCAGAAGACCCTGGCGTCGCCGGAACTGAAGGAGCGGCTCGCGTCCCAGGGCACGCAGCTGTACACGGGCAAGCCGGATGAGTATCAGCGCTTCATCGCCGGCGAAAAGGCCAAGTGGACCGAGATCGTGAAGCGCGCCAACATCAAGATGGACTGACGATGAACCAGACACCGCATCCGCTGGCGGGCAAGCCGCTGGAACTGGCCGATACGCTGCGTTCGGGCAATGCCTGGAAGATCCGGCTGGCTTGCGGCTACATGGGCCTGCCGATCAAGCGGCGCACCTTCGACATCGTGCAGGGCGACCTGGAGACGGAGGCGTTCGCGCGCATCAATCCGTGGCGCCAGGTGCCGGCCCTGCTGACACCGGAGGGCGAGTGGCTGGCCGAGTCGCAGGCCATCCTCTGGTATCTGGGACTGGGCACGCCCTGGCTGCCCGCTGGCCGCCTGGAGCAGTCGCAGGTCAGCAGCTGGCTCAGCTTCGAGCAGACCCAGCACATGCACGCCTTTGCGCAGCCGCGGCTGCTGATCCACTTGCGCCGCACGGCGCAGGTGGATGATCCGGCCATGCAGGCGTGGCGCGAGATCGGCATGAAGGCGGCCGCGCTGATGGATGCGCATCTGGCGGGCCGCGATTATCTGGTGGGAACCGCGCCTACCATCGCCGACATCGCGCTGTTCCCTTATACGAGCATGGCGGCCGAGGGCGGTTACGACCTGTCCGGCTTCGCCCATATCGACGCCTGGCTGGCGCGCATGCGCGCCTTGCCCGGCTTTACGCCGCTGATCGCAGCGGCATGACACGAACACAATCTTAGGAGTGACGACGATGGCCGATACGATGCACCTGGGCAAGGACGAACTGATCGCGCGGGCGAAAGCCGAAATGCAGCGCCAGTTCGAGACGCCCGAATGGAGCCTGCGCGAACGCCTGGCGCTGACCTGCCGCATCCTGTTCGACGGCGGGCATGATTCCGGCCTGGCCGGGCAGATCACGGCGCGCGCGCCGGAGCCGAACCGGTATTTCACGCAGCGCCTGGGCCTGGGCTTTGACGAGATTACCGCCAGCAACCTGCTGCTGGTCGACGAGGACCTGCGCGTGCAGGAAGGCGGCGGCATGCCGAATCCGGCCAATCGCTTCCACTCTTGGGTCTACCGCGCGCGTCCGGACGTGAACTGCATCATCCATACGCATCCACTGCATGTCGCGTCGCTGTCGATGCTGGAGGTGCCGTTGGAAGTCTCGCATATGGACAACTGCACGCTGTACGACGACGTGGCCTTCCTGAAGGATTGGCCCGGCGTGCCGGTGGGTAATGAGGAAGGCGAGATCATTTCGGCGGCGCTGGGTTCCAAGCGCGCCATCCTGCTGTCGCACCACGGCATGCTGATCGCGGCGGGCTCGGTGGAAGAGGCTTGCGTGCTGGCCTTGCAGTTCGAGCGCGCCGCCCGCATGCAGCTGCTGGCCATGGCTGCGGGCAAGATCCAGCCCATTCCGCCGGCCCTGGGCCGCGAGGCGCATGACTGGATCCTGACGCCGAAGCGT
This sequence comes from Achromobacter sp. D7-1, assembly GCF_059760445.1. Lineage (NCBI taxonomy): Bacteria > Pseudomonadati > Pseudomonadota > Betaproteobacteria > Burkholderiales > Alcaligenaceae > Achromobacter > Achromobacter sp. D7-1. Next base: position 65,456 of record NZ_JCBAMT010000014.1, read on the forward strand.
TCGCAGGTCGGATTCTCGTACTATGCGCGGCGCGCGTTGCGGGCGCATCCCGACGTGCTGGCCTGATGACCGCTGCGGGCGGGGCCGGCTCGACGGCGGGGCCGGATTAGGGCATGCTTACCGGTCGTATTCCGCGACCGTATTTCGCATCTTCGCCCGCAACCCCGCCGATGATAGACCTGCCGCACCGCCTGCGCGCCCTGCGCCGCCAGCAAACCCTGTCCCTGGAACAGCTGGCGCAGCGCACCGGATTGACCAAGAGCTACCTCTCCAAACTGGAGCGGGGCCTGAGCGAGCCCTCCATTTCCACCGTGCTGCGGCTGGCGGAAGCGTACGGCCTGGGCGTGTCGGAACTGGTGGGCACGGACGACGCCGCGCAGGAGGAAGTCGTCAGCGTGGTGCGGGTGGCGGACCGCGAGGCCTTGCAGCGCCGGGGACTGGGCAGCGAGTATCACTACGAATCACTGGCTGGCCGTCGCAAGGTCAAGGCGATGGAGCCTTTCGTGGTGCATCCGCCGCGCGAATTTCCCGATGCGACCGCGGTGTTTCCGCACCCCGGCGAGGAATTCCTGCTGGTGCTCAAGGGCGCCATCGAGGTTCACGTGGGCGAGCGCCAGTTACGCCTGGAGACCGGGGATTCCGTCTATTTCGATTCCGAACTGCCGCACCGCATGCGCACCGTCAGCCGGGCCATGGCCGAAGTGCTGGTGGTGGCCGCGCACTGAGCAGGCCTCCGGATTCATCATCTATCCGCATACAGGAACCGCCATGAAGAACGACCAATCGCGGCTCGTCCGCATCGACGCCGGCCCCATGAAGAATCCGGTGCCCGGCAAGCCGCGCCGTCCGCTCTCGGGCGACGCCGCGTTCCGCACCGTGACCGCTTTCGAAGGCAATGGTGGCAAGGCAGAGGCCGGCGTCTGGGAAAGCACCGCCGGCGTGTTCCAGTCCAACACCACCGGCTACATCGAGTTCGGCTACATCGTTGAAGGCTCGGCGCGCCTGGTCGACCCGGATGGCACCGTGCACGAGCTGACAGTGGGCGAAGCCTTCGTCATGCCCGAGGGCTATACCGGCCGCTGGGAAGTCGACCAGTTCGTCAAGAAGATCTATTTCATCACCCGCATGTAGCGCCGCGTAAACCGCGGCAGCCAGGAGCCAGCCCCATGAGCGCAATCCCCGCCGTTACCGCGCAGGTGGATATCGTTTCCGTCCAATCCCAGGTCGTGTATGGCTGCGTCGGCAATAACGCCGCCATGCCGGTCTTCCGCAAGGCGGGCCTGCACGCGATCGCGGTGCCCACCGTCATCCTGAGCAACACGCCGCACTATCCGACCTTGCACGGCGGCGCGGTGCCGCTGGACTGGTTCGAAGGGCTGTTGCAGGGGCTGGACGAGCGCGGCGTCAGCAGGACGGCGCGGGCGGTGGTGTGCGGATATCTGGGCCAGCCCGGGCAGGCCGAGTTGCTTGCCGATTGGCTGGCCGCGCTGCGCGCCGCGCGGCCGGACGTGAAAATCCATATCGATCCCGTCATGGGCGACCGCAACGACGGCCTGTACGTGAACGAAGGACTGGTCGAGCAATACCGGGACCTGCTGGTGCCGCTGGCCAACGGTATGACGCCGAACCACTTCGAGCTGGAATTGCTGGTGGGGCGCGCCCTGTCATCAATTGACGACGTGGTGGCCGCGGCGCGCGAACTGATCGCGCGCGGTCCGGACTGGATCGTGGTGACCAGCGCGGCGCCCATGGCCGCCGCGGCCGGCACCTTGCAGCTGGCGGTGGTGACGCGGGATCAGGCCACCGTCGTGACGCATCCGGAGATCGCGATCCCGCCCTCGGTGCACGGCACCGGCGACGTGTTCATGGCCAGCGTCACGGCGCGGCTGCTGACCGGACAGGAGCTAGTGGAGGGGGTGCGCTCCGCCGCCGCCCAGGTCACGGTGGCGCTGGAGCGCACCCGCGAACTGGGCTGGGAAGAACTGGCGATGGAAGGCTAGGGCGCCCCGACGGATCGGCGGGCTTAAGGCACCAGCGACAGGCCGACGCGGAACTGCGATTCGTTGCGCTGGTTGTAGCCCAGCAGCGTTTCGCCGTAGCCGTTGAAGTACTGCAGATGCAGGTAGCCGTTCATGTTCAGCCAGGTGCGCTGCAGCGGCCAGGCGAAATCCAGCTGGGTGGTGCGGCGCTTCTGATCGCCCTGGCGGTACATGGCGGAGATGACGGCGCCGTTGTCCTGGGCCCAGCGCAATTGCCAGTCGACGTGGCCGGCGTAGTCGGCATAGTCGCTGTTCTCGCTGGCGACGCCGAAGTAGGCCTTGACCCGCGGCGCGAAGGTCAGTGTGCTGCCGCCGTCGAAACGGTAGTGGAAGCGCGGTTCGATATAGCCGTCGTTGAGCGAGCGCGAATCCGCGCCGTCCTTGCCGTTGGAGTTGTGCTCGACGCCGGTGTTCATGCCGAAGCGCCAGTTCTGGCTGGCCGACTGCCAGATATTGTCAGATAGCCAGAAGGCGCTGGGATTGAAGGTGGTGTCGATGAAGGGCATGGAATCGCCCTGCAGGTCCCACAGCGACGTCTGCGTGTACGCCAGGTAGAAGTTCTCGTCCCAGGTCGCCGGGCGGTCGCCCGCGGGGCTGAAGAGGCGGTACTTGGCGCTGATCTGGAAGCGCGCGGTGGTCTGGCCGCGCGTGCCGATGTCGAAGTACACAGGCTTGTATTCGGAAACCGAGCTGCGGAAGCGGTCAAAGGCGTTCTGCGGCTGCACGGTAGGCACCGCGGAAGCGTCGGGCGAAGGGCCCCCTTCGGGCGAAGCGCCGACCGCGGCCACGGCGGCGGCGGGCACGGGCTGGCCGCTGCTGGCGTCCACCACCGGGCCGCGCGCGGGCGTGCTGGCCAAGGTGCCGCTGTCGCGGCCGGTGGCGTCCAGCGCCATCATCGCCGGCTGGCCCTCGATGGACACGGCCTGCAGGCCGTTGGCCGTGGCGGGCACGACCGCCGTCCAGGCCATGCGCGCGAAGTTGTTGACCGGCACGCTGAAGCTGGCCGGCCCGCCGCGCAGCTTGGCCAGGCTGCGCACGATCTGGCCGTCCTGGCCGCGCCATTGCAGCACCAGTTCGGGCGGGGCTTCCCAGTTGGAGCGGGCGGTGCCTTCGTTGAAGTACACCGCTTCGATGGTGACGGTCTCGCCGGGGGCGGCCGATGGACGATCCAGCCGGTACGACACGCCCGCGGTGGCTGCGCCCGCCAGACCCATGGCCAGGGCGGCGGCAAGGGTGCGCAGGAGGAGGGCGGATCGTGCTGGACGGCTGATGGTCATCGGCTCATAACGTAGTTTTGTGACCAGGAAATGTAGCATCGACCCCGGCTACAGTTTGTAAGCCAGGCTAATCGTATGTAGAAAGCGTAAGCCCCCGCGCACGGCGGGGGCTTGTGGGGACAGGGCTGCGCGCGGGCTTACTCGCCGAACTTGATGCCCTGCGCCAGCGGCAGCTGGCGCGAATAATTGATCGTGTTGGTCGCGCGGCGCATGTAGTTGCGCCACGCGTCCGAGCCCGATTCGCGGCCGCCCCCGGTTTCCTTTTCTCCGCCGAAGGCGCCGCCGATCTCGGCGCCCGAGGTGCCGATATTGACGTTGGCGATGCCGCAGTCCGAGCCGGCCGCCGACAGGAAGGTCTCGGCCTCGCGCAGGTCATTGGTGAAGATGGCCGACGACAGGCCTTGCGGCACGCCATTCTGCAAGGCCAGGGCCTGGTTGAAATCGGTGTAGCGCATCACGTACAGGATGGGCGCGAAGGTTTCGTGGCAGACCACGTCAGTCTGGCCCGGCATTTCGGCGATGGCGGGGCGTGCGTACCAGGCCTCGGGATACTGCTCGGCCAGCACGCGTTCGCCGCCCGTCACTTTGCCGCCCTGTTCGCGCGCCGCCGTCAGCGCGGCCTGCATGGCGTCGAAGGATACGCGGTCGATCAGCGGGCCGACCAGGGTGCCGCTGTCCAGCGGATTGCCAATGGTGGCGCTGGCATAGGCCTGGTGCAGGCGTTGCACCAGGTCGTCGGCCACGCTTTCATGCACGATCAGTCGGCGCGTCGAGGTGCAGCGCTGTCCGGCCGTGCCGATGGCGCCGAACACGATGCCGCGCGCGGCCATGTCCAGGTCGGCGGTGGGGCCGACGATGATGGCGTTGTTGCCGCCCAGTTCCAGCAGCACGCGGCCGAAGCGCTGCGCCACGCGCGGACCCACTTGGCGACCCATGCGGGTCGAGCCGGTAGCCGACACCAGGGCCACGGCGTGCGAATCCACCAGCGCCTCGCCGATCTCGCGGCCGCCGATCAGTACCTCGGACAGGCCGGCGGGCGCATCGCCGAAACGCTGCGCGGCCTGGGCGAAAAGCGCCTGGCAGGCCAGCGCGGTCAGCGGGGTTTTTTCCGAGGGCTTCCAGATCACGGCGTTGCCGCAGACCAGCGCCAGCGCGGCGTTCCAGGACCATACGGCCACCGGGAAGTTGAACGCGCTGATCACGCCGACCACGCCCAGCGGATGCCAGGTTTCCATCATGCGGTGGCCTGGGCGCTCGGAGGCGATCGTCAGTCCGTAGAGCTGGCGCGACAGGCCCACGGCGAAGTCGCAGATGTCGATCATTTCCTGCACTTCGCCTTCGCCTTCGGCCACGATCTTGCCGGCCTCCAGGCTGACCAGGCGGCCCAGCTCGCGCTTGTGCTGGCGCAGCGTTTCGCCGAACAGGCGCAGCAGTTCGCCGCGGCGCGGCGCCGGCACGTCGCGCCATGCCAGGCTGGCCTGGCGCGCGCGGGTGATGGCGGAATGGGCCTGGGCCACCGTGTGCTCGTGGACCCGGGCCAGTTCGGCGCCGTCTATCGGACTGCGCGCGCGCAGCGTGCCGCCCGTGAGCGATTCCGGGTTCAGCCCGAGCGCGCGCAGGATGTCTTGGGGAGTGTCCATGCCGGTTCCTTGGGTTGCCTGCGAAGAGCCTGTCTTCGCTTAAGGGTTATGCCTAAGTGGCGATTCTGGAAAAAAATTTACTATACGAAACTCCAGCGTGAATTGCGAAACCTTTTTAAACCAAGGCAGCACTCATACGAAGGTGGATCCGTGGCGGAACCTCTGCTGGTCGTCCAGGCAGTCAGCAAGACCTATCAACGCGACGGGCAGGCCCCGCATCTGGCGTTGGACGGCATCGACTGCCAACTCGGCCGCGGCGAGGTCATGGTGGTGGTTGGCCCCTCGGGATCCGGCAAGAGCACCTTGCTGCGCACGCTCAACGGCCTGGAAAGCATAGACAGCGGCGCCATCCGCGTGGACGGCGTGTCGCTCACGGACCCGGCCACCGACGTCAACCGCTGGCGCACCGAAGTCGGCATGGTGTTCCAGCACTTCAACCTGTTCCAACACCGTACTGCGCTGGACAATGTCGCGCTACCCCAGCGCGTGGTGCGCGGCCGCGCCCGCGTCGACGCCGAACGCTACGCCCGCGAACTGCTGGGCCGCGTCGGCATGGGCGACTACGGCGCGCGTTATCCCAGCCAGCTCTCCGGCGGCCAGCAGCAGCGCGTGGCGATCGCGCGCGCGCTGGCCATGGACCCCAAGCTGATGCTGTTCGACGAGGCCACCTCGGCACTCGACCCCGAAACCGTGGGAGGCATTCTTGAACTGATGCGCGCGCTGGCGCGCGACGGCATGACCATGGCCGTGGTGACCCATGAAATGGGCTTCGCCCGCGACGTGGGCGACCGCGCGCTCTTCATGGACGCCGGCCGCATCGTCGAAATGGGTACGCCGGACGAAGTGTTCGGCCATCCGCGGGAGGCCCGCACCCGCGCCTTCCTGGAAAAGATTCTGTAGTCCCTAGCAGCAAGGTAGCAACGGGCGGTCCGCGAGTGCGGCGTCCGGCGGTAACCAGGGCCGGTCCGGCTGATCCGGGCGCTGCCGGCGCACTGTGCTTTGCCCGGAACGACGTGAGTCCATTCACCACAAGGGGTAGGAAATGCTGAAAATCAAACAATGGCTGGGCCTGGCCGGCGTCGCCCTGGCGGCCGCCACGGTGGCCTTGCCGGCGCAGGCCGACGAGCTGGGAGACATCCTCAAGCGCGGTGAACTGCGTGTGGCGGTGCAGACCTCCGGGCCGCTGATGAGCTTCATGGACAAGAGCGGCAAGCGCACCGGCCTGGCCGTGGAAGTGGCCAAGCGCATGGCCGACGACCTGGGCGTGAAGCTGGTGCTGCAGGACTACGAGTGGAAGGGCCTGATTCCGGCGCTGCTGTCCGGCAAGGCCGACATGGTGGCCGCGGACATGACGCCCACGCCGCAGCGCGCGGCCCAGGTGCTGTTCTCCACCCCGATGTTCTATGCCGACACCGTGGCCGTGGTGCCCAAGGACTCGCCCTACAAGTCGTACGAGGAGCTCAACAAGGACGGCGTGACCGTGGGCGTGCTGGGCGCCAGCACCTATGCGGAAGTGGGCAAGAAGATGCTGCCCAAGGCCACCATGAAGGAATTCTCGGGCGGCAGCGCGCCGGTCGGGCAGGCCCTGTCCAGCGGCCGGCTGGACGCCGGCATCATGTCGCTGTCCACCGCCAACCAGTTCCTGGTCGACTTCGGCAACCTGCGTGTGCTGGACGGCATCATGGTGCGCGAGCCCCTGGCCTTCGCCGTCGGTCCCAACGCCTTCCGCCTGAAGTTCTGGCTGGACAACTGGCAGACGCTGAAGACGGCCGACAACACGCTGCCCGAACAGGTGAAGTACTGGTACTCCACCGACTGGAAGAAAGACCACTGAGCCCATGGACTGGCTGCTCGACTTCTATAACTGGCGCATCGTCAGCCAGTACACGGGCCAGTTCGCCACCGGCCTGGCCAACACCCTGATCGCGGCGGGCGCAAGCCTGGTGCTGTCGGTGCTGGCCGGCATCCCGCTGGCGCTTGCGCACATGTCGCCCCGCGCCCTCGTCTGGCGGCCGGTGGCGGCCTATGTGCAATTCATCCGTTCCACCCCCTTGCTGGTGCAGATCTACCTGGTCTATTACGCCGTGCCCATGCTGGTGCCGGGCGCCAAGGGCTGGAGCGAAATGCTGCTGGGCATCATGGCGATGACGCTGCACCATGCGGCCTACATGAGCGAGATCATCCGCGTGGGCATCGAATCCGTGCCGCGCGGCCAGATCGAAGGCGCCAAGGCCTGCGGCATGAATTACGGCCAGCGCCTGCGCTATGTCGTGCTGCCGCAGGCTTTCGCCAACACGCTGCCGCCCCTGCTAGGCCAGACCGCCGTGCTGATCAAGGACACGTCGCTGCTGTCGCTGATCACGGTGTTCGAACTGGTCGCGGCCGGCGTGCAGATGAACAGCGACCGCATCGTGCCCAACGAGAGCTTCCTGACCATCGCGGCCGGCTATCTGCTGATCTACGCCTGCATGCTGCTGCTGTCGCGCGGCGTGAGCCTTTGGCTGGCGGGTCCCGCCTGGAACGCGAGGTAAGCATGCTGGATTCCTATCTTTCCACCGCCGGCGTCGTGCTGCCCTTCCTGCTGAAGGGCTTCTGGGAGACCTTGAAGATCTCCTTCGTGGCCATCATCGCGGGATCGCTCCTGGGCTTCGTGATCGGCGTGATCCGCAGCTACCGCATCCGCGGCGTGCATCAGCTGCTGGGCCTGTACATCCACATCCTGCGCGGCACGCCGTTCCTGGTGCAGCTCTATATTTTCTATTTCGTGCTGCCCAGTACCGGCATCGAAATGCTGCATTGGGATTCCGGCACGGCGGCCTTCGTGTCGTTGTCCGTCTACACGTCCTGCTACGTTGCGGAAATCGTCATGGGCGCGATCCAGGCCGTGCCGCGCGGCCAGACCGAAGGCGCCATGACGCTGGGCCTGAGGCCGTTCCAGATCTTGCGGCTGGTCATCCTGCCGCAGGCCATGCGCCTGATCGTGCAGCCCATGAGCGGCGTCTACGTCATGTTGATCAAGAGCACCGCGATTCTGTCCGTGGTGGGCATCACCGAACTGACGCGGCAAGGCGAGGTCTTCATCATCACCTTTCCGGCCAAGTCGCTCTTCATCTACGGCATGATCGCCGCCATCTACTTCATCTACTGCTACCCGCTGCTGCGCCTGGCCAACTGGCTGGAAAAGCGCCTGACGGGCGGCTTGCAGGGCGCAGGCCTGAACTGATGCCGACCACCATGGCTTCCGAGTACATCGACACCTACTACAAGCGCACGCTGGCCGACGACACCACCCGCTATGCGCCTTTGGCGGAGACCGTCAGCACCGACGTCTGCGTGGTCGGAGCCGGACTGGCTGGCCTGTCCACCGCGGTGGAACTTGCCCGCCGCGGCCGCGACGTCACCCTGCTGGAAGGGCGGCGCATCGCCTGGGGAGCGTCGGGACGCAACGGCGGATCGGTGTCGCCGGCCTTCTCGGCCGGGGCAGACGCCATCAGGAAGCACGTCGACGAAGACCACTACCGCAAGCTCTACCGGCTGTCGATGGAGGGCGTGGAGATCATTCGGAACAACATCCGCGACCTGGACATCGTCGACGCCTGCAAGGTCGACGGCCGGCTGCGCGTGGTGCGTTATGAGGCGACCGACTCCCTGCGGCAGTGGTGCGACAGCCAGCAGCGCGACTTCGGCCGCGACGTGCGCCTCTTGAGCCGCAACCAGGTCCGCGAGCGCCTGCTGTCCGATGTCTACCACCAGGGCGTGGAGGACCCCACGTCCTTTCACTTCCATCCGCTGAACTACGCCCGCGCGCTGGCCCGTGAATGCGCGCGCCTGGGCGTGCGCATCCACGAGGACTCGCCTGTCACGCAGGCGGCCCTGGACGGCGCGGTCAAACGCCTGAAGACGGAGCAGGGCCAGGTCGAGGCCCGCACCGTGGTGCTGGCCACCGGCGGCTACACCGAAGGCGTGGTGCCCGCGCTGCGCCGCGCGATGCTGCCCATCGCCACCTACATCATGCTGACCGAGCCCTTGGGCGACCGGGTGCGCGAAGCGATCCGCACCACCGCCGCCATTGGCGACGACCGGCGCGCCGGTAACTATTACCGCGTACTCGATGGCGGGCGCATCGGCTGGGGCAGTAGAATCACCACCCGTGTCGACGACCCGCCCGATCTGGCGGAGTCACTGCGCCGCGAACTGCTCTCCGTCTATCCCCAATTGCAGGGGCTGCGGGTGGAGACGGCGTGGTCGGGGCGCATGGCTTACGCGCGGCATCTGATGCCGCAGATCGGCCAGCTGTCGCCGGACGTCTGGTACTGCACGGCATTCGGCGGACACGGCATGAACACCGCCTCGATCGGCGGCCGGGTGGTCGCCGAAGGGATCGCGGGCGACACCCAGCGCTACAAGCTGTTTGCGCCGTTCGGGCTGGCCTGGAACGGCGGTGGCTTGGGCACGGCGGCGGTGCAACTAACTTATTGGTCTTACCAGGCGCGCGACTGGTGGCGGGAGCGGCGGTCGCGCGCATGACAGGGTGCATAGATGGAAGGCAACAAACAGAGCGTGTTGGCACAGCGGCTGCGAGCCTTGCGCCAGGCGCGGGCGTGGACCTTGAAGCAGGCGGCCGCGGCCACCGGCGTGTCCGCGTCCACGTTGTCCAAGATCGAAAACAGCCTGCTGTCGCCCACCTATGACAACCTGATCAAGATCGCGGCCGGCCTGGAACTGGACGTGGCCGAACTCTTCACCGCGTCCGACGCCCATATGGGCACCGGCCGCCGCAGTTTGAGCCGCCAGGGCGAAGGGCGCCAATACGACACGCCGTACTACGACCACCGCCTGCTGTGCACCGCGCTGTCGCACAAGCGCATGATGCCTTTCCACACCCGCGTCAAGGCGCGTTCCTTCGACGAATTCCACGACTGGAGCCGCCATCGCGGCGAGGAATTCGTCTACGTCCTGGAAGGCGAAGTCGAGCTCTATACCGAGTTTTACGAACCAGCTCGCCTCAAGGCCGGGGAAAGCTTCTATATAGACAGCCGCATGGGCCACCGGGTGATCAGCCTGAGCCCGGACGACGCCCTGGTGCTGTGGGTGTCGACCCATGCGGACATAGGCGAGGAATAGGGCGCCAGCACCGCCGGCCTGCCAAGCGGGCCACAACAAGGTAAAATGCGCCGCCCGGATAGTTTCCGGGCCATCACCACACCGCGCGGCAGTAGCTCAGCTGGATAGAGCACGGGCCTTCTAAGCCCGGGGTCGGGGGTTCGAGCCCCTCCTGCCGCGCCAGAATCGCCCCTGGAATCAAGCGCTTACAAAGACGCGCACCGCGGCGGGGTAGAAACAAGCAAGCCCCGACACGGATATTCCGGTCGGGGCTTTCTGCTGAGTGAATCCGACTCTACATGCTTCATCAGGCTGTCATGGCGAGATGCGCGATATAGCTGCTGCGGCTTTCACCTGCGGCGCGAGCGCGGTCATCCAAGCGCTTGAGGATGCGGCGCGGAATGGTGATGTTCACGCGCTCAACAGTTTCATCGAGGACCGCAGGATCCACATCGGCAATCGCCCAAATCCAGTTTGCAAATTCCGGATTGGCCTGATGATTGGCAATACTGGTTGCCGGAGGAATGGGATCGCCGGAGTCGATGGCTGTTTCAATCCACAATTCAATGGCTTCCTTGGCGTTTTCGATGGCTTGGTCAATCCCTTCGTCCGCTGCCGAGAAGCAGCCGGGCAGATCAGGGACCACGACCCCCCACGCGTGAGTGTCGCTGCCGGGTTCAATGGCAATGGGATATTTCACTTTAGTGTGCTCCTTGTGTGGCATGGTCTAGCAGACCTCGGATTGCTCCGGGGGCTGTGCCTCACTTCAAACCAGCTGCTTTGAGGATGCTGTTTAGTAGTCCGATGCCGAGGTCCTTTTTAGGGTGAGGGACGCTGATATGTCCGGGGCGCTCCGCGCCATGTCTTGCGCGGGGCTTTTTTATTTACCCTTTCACTACCCAGGGCGCGATGCTCATGGCGTCAGGGGGTGGTCATCCACCGCGGGACAGTGTGCTGCAGGTAGTACCTGGCAAGAACCATCGATGGTGGTAGGCAATCCGACCCCGTTCTTCACAGCAAGTATCTCCGCCATGATGCTCACCGCGATTTCCGCGGGCGTCCTGCTGCCGATGTGAATGCCGACGGGCGCATGCAGCCGTTCCAGGGATGCGGCGGTTTCGCCGAAATGCTCCATGAACCGTTGCCTGCGGATGCCGGTATTGCGGCGCGAACCAATGGCGCCCACGTAAAAAGCCGGGCTGTGTAGCGCTTCCAGGAGCGCAAGATCGTCCAGCTTGGGATCGTGGCTCAAGGCGACGATGCAGGTGCGCGTGTCAGGGGCCAGTGCCAGCACGGCGTCATCGGGCATTTCCCGGGTGATGTGCACGCCGGGCACGGGCCAACTGCCCACGTGTTCTCCCCGCGGATCGCAGACCGTCACGGCAAAGTCGTTGAACAAGGCCATGGTGGCCAGGTATTCCGCCAATGCGCCTGCGCCGATGAGCAGCATCCGGTACTGCGGCCCCAGCGTGGAACAAAGCGTCGCGCCGTCGAATTGCACTGCCGCGGGCGTCGAGGCCGGCGTCAATGTCACCGCTCCGGTGGTTACGTCGACGCTGCGCTGGACCAACTGGCCGGATTCGAGCCGCCGGACCAGGGCGTCCAGCGTTTCGTAGTCCGGCTGGAACTCCAGCAGCAGCTCCAGCGTGCCGCCGCAAGGCAGTCCGAACCGGCGCGCTTCGTCGGCTTCAATCCCGTAGCGCACCAGTTCCGGCGCGCCTTGCGCAATGGCGCCCTCGCCAAAGGCGCGGGTATACCGGTGTATCAGGTCGTCTTCGATGCAGCCGCCGGATACGGAGCCGACGCAACGCCCGTCTTCACGCAGGGCCATCATGGATCCGACGGGGCGCGGGGATGAACCCCAGGTCTTGACCACCGTGGCCAGCAGCAGCCCGTGCCCCTCCGCCAGCCAGGCGCGGGCTTCGCGCAAAACGCGGACGTCGACCGTCTCCATGCCTAGGCTACCCTGCGCACGGGCAGGCTGCGGATCCGTTTGCCGGTGGCCGCAAAGATGGCGTTGCACAGCGCGGGCGCCACGGGCGGTACCGGGGGTTCGCCCACGCCGCCCGGAGGCAGGGCGTGATCGTCGTTGACCAGATGCGTGCGGATCACGCGCGGCGAAGCATTGTGGCGCAGCACTTCATAGTCGTGGAAGTTGCTCTGCTTCACGCGGCCCTGCTCGAACGTAATCTCGCTGGCAAGGGCAAGCCCCAGGCCCATGATGGCGCCGCCTTCCATCTGCGCGCGGATGCGTTCTGGGTTGATTTGCGGGCCGCAGTCCATCGCCATGTCCACGGCCACCACGCGCACCTCGCCCCTTGCATCCACGGCCACTTCGACCACGGTGGCGGTGTAGCTCATGAAGCTGTAGCAGAATGCCAGCCCGAGGCCATGGCCCTGGGGCAGGGTTCTGCCCCATTCCGCGCCTTGGCAAGCCGCTTCGATCACGCCGCGCAGGCGGCCCGTGTCATAGGGGTAGCGCTCGGGGGATTCCGAGTAATTCCAGGTGTCGGCCATCGTGCCCGGGTCGATCCTGCGCGCCGGGCCGATGAGGTCGAGCGCGAAATCCTTGGGGTCCTTGCCCGCGTGGTGGGCCAATTCGGCAATGAAGCACTGGGCCGCGTAGGCATGCGGAATGTTGGCTACCGAGCGGAACCAGCCGATGCGGGCATGGGCTTCCACTTCGGCCGTTTCCACCCGGACGTTGGGAATGCGGTACGGCATGTTGATGGCCGACATGGCCGATTCGAACAGCTGCTGGCCCTTGGCGCCTTCCGCGAAGAGAGAGGCGATGGTGGGGGCGGCGCTGCGGTGCAGCCAGGACTGGACTTGGCCGTTCTGGTCCAGGACGGCCTCCAGGCGTTCGACCGACACGGTATGCAGATAGTCATGATGAATGTCGTCCTCGCGAGTCCACACCAGCTTGACTGGCGTGCCTTCGGGCATGGCACGGGCGACGATGGCGGCCTCGTCCACGAAATCGGGCTTGGACTTGCGGCCGAACCCGCCGCCCAGCAGCAAGACATTGACCGTGACCTTGGCGGGCTCCAGTTTCAGCCGGGCGGCGACGGCATCGCGTGCGGCGATGGGGTTCTGGATCGACGTCCAGACCTCGGCGCGGCCATCCTTGATCCGGACGGTGGCGGCCGGCGGCTCCATCGAGGCATGGGCCAGATGGGGAACGTAGTACTCCGCGGCGACGCGCTCGGCTTCGGGCGCCTTGGCCCAGGCCTGCGCGGCATCGCCCTGGCTGCGCATCGTTTTGCCGGGCTTGCGCGCCGCCAATTCCAGCGTCTGGCGGTAGGCGCTTGAGTCATAGCTGCCGTTGGGGCCATCGTCCCATTCGATTTCCAGCGCGTCGCGGCCTTGACGGGCCGCCCAGGTGTTGCGCGCGACGACCGCGACGCCGCCCAGGGGCTGGAATGCGGGAGCCCCTTGCATCGGCGGAATCTCTACCACCTTCAGCACTCCGGGCACGGCCAGCGCCTTGGCGCTGTCGAGACGGCGCAGCTTGCCGCCGACGACGGGTGGACGCGCGACGACGGCATAGACCATGCCAGGCAGCCGCATATCCATGCCGTAGCTGGCCTGGCCCTTGCCGATGGCCTCCAGGTCCACCAGGCGCACCTGGTCCTTCCCGATGTAGCGGAACTCTTTCCGATCCTTGAGCTTGAGCGCGTCGCCCGTGGGGACAGGCTGTTTGGCCGCATCGGCCGCCAGCTCGCCATAAGTCAAACGGCGGCCGGATGGCTGATGCAGCACCTCATGTTGCACCGCCTTGACCTCGGCCAGAGGAACGGACCAGCGCGCCGCCGCCGCGGCTTCGAGCATCTGGCGGGCGGCCGCGCCGACGCGCCGCATGGGCATCAGGAAGTGGCGCACGCTGCGCGAGCCATCCACGTTCTGGTTGCCATAGCGCGCTTCATCGGCTTGCGCCTGTACGACTTTCACGCGCTCCCAGCGCGCTTCCATCTCGTCGGCCACCACCATGGGCAGGCTGGTGCGCACGCCCGTGCCCATTTCGGCGCGGTGCGCGACGATGGTGACGGTGCCATCCGCGGCGATGCTGACGAAAACCAGCGGATCGTCGACGGTGCCGCCGGGCATGCTGTCAGCGCCGTACTTCTGGGCGGAGGGCTCGGCGGCCCGGGCTGTCGTGATCAAACCTTTGGCCGTGACCGTCAGGGTGAACGCGCCCAAGGCGCCCTGCAGAAAGCCGCGCCGGGAAAGTTGAGCGGTGCGCGTCATTGCTTGCCTCCCTGGGCAAGGAGCTTGGCAGCGTGCTGGATGGCTGCGCGGATGCGGGGGTAGGTGCCGCAACGGCAGATATTGCCGCTCATGGCGTCCTCGATGTCTTGATCCGTCGGCTGCGCCGAGGCCTTGAGCAGGCTTACCGCGGTCATGATCTGGCCCGCCTGGCAGTAGCCGCATTGGGCAACGTTCTGTTCTATCCAGGCTTGCTGCACGGCCCGGCCGACCGCATCCGCCTCTATCCCTTCGATGGTCGTGATGTTGTGGCCAGCCACGGCGGAGAGCGGGGTGACACAGGACCGGATCGGCGCGCCGTCCATGTGCACGGTACAGGCGCCGCACAATGCCATGCCGCACCCGAACTTGGTGCCGGTCATGCCGAGTTCATCCCGTAAAGTCCAGAGCAGGGGCGTTTCGCCCGGGACGTCGATATCCTTAGCCTGGCCGTTGATTTGAAGTTGGGTCATGGAGGAATCCTTGGAGGGCGGGCATGGCCGGAGAAAGCTTGCCTGAACCATGAGTGAATCACTTAATTAAATCGGAATTCTGCCTAAAAATTTAAAAATTCTGCCTAATTGTTCTGGACGAAACTCAAGTGCGAAGGGCCTGAGCCTGTGGCGAGAGTGCGCCACGTCCGGTTGACCTCTTATTGCAGCCGCTGCTTCAACAACTGATAGAGCTCCTGCGGTCGCGATCGGCCTTGCCTCCCGCGCGACCCTAGGCCGGGTCTGTCTGCCGCAAGGTATCCAGGAAATGCAGCGCTGCCGCCGACAAGGAGCGCTGCTTCTTGAGCAGTATGCCGATTTCCCGCGTGGCGCTGGGCGAATGCAGCGCCAAGCTGCACAGGCGCGTGGCGTCCATCAAACGCAGAGCCAACTGCGGGACCGCCGCGATGCCGACTCCGGCGGCCACCATTGCGCCCACCACCGAAATATTGTCGGACACGTAGTTCATCTCCGGCACCCGCCCCGAGGCGGCAAGAATCCGGTCGGTAACCTGGCGGATGCTGCTGGCCGGACCGCTCGCGATATAGGGACGGTCGGCGAAAACACTCCAGTCCACGCGCTTTTTGCGCGCCAGCGGATCGTCGATGGGGCAGATCAGGACGAATTTCTCTTGCAGCAGCGCAGAGAAGGTCACGCTAGCCGGCTGGTCCGGAATTTCGATGGATATGCCGATGTCGGCGGTGCCTTCCGATACGGCCTGCGTGATCTGGCGCGCAGAGACCGCGTGGATGTTCAGCCGCACCTGCGGATGCGACTTCTGGAAGGCGCGCGCTGCCGCGGGCAGCAGGGCGGAGGCGACTGAGGGCAGGGCCCAGACATTGATGCTGCCGCGGCGGCCCGCAATGAACTCCGACAGATCGCTGAGCGAATCGCGGAACTCCGACAGCATGCGCATCGCAATGGGCACCAGTTCCGCGCCGGCGGCGGTAAGCGCGACGCCGTGCTTGTCGCGGTCGAAGAGCCTGGCGTCGAGTTTTTGCTCGGCGGCCTGCACCCGCCGGCTGAGCGCGGGCTGGGAGATGTGCGCGCGTTCCGCGGCCATGCGGAAGTTGAGCGTCTCGGCCACCAGCAGCACGGCCTCCAATTCGGAAATGGTCAGGGTCATTCGCTTGCGTGATGCGTTTGAGTTATTACCAAGATATAAATATATCAATTTCCAGATCAGGAAAGTCGCACGATACTGGTCCGAACCGTAAACACGGACGGAGACAGACATGAATGACCCGCGCAAGCGGCTGCGCATCGGCGTCGGCGCCGGCATGGCCGATGACCGCATCGGCCCCGCCATGCCATTGCTGGAAGACTGCGATATCGACTACCTGGTGTGCGAGTGCCTGGCCGAGCGGACGATCGCGCGCGAAACGCTGTCGCGCAAGCACGACGGGGCTCACGGCTATAACCCGATGCTGCAGGAGCGCATGCGCGCCTTTCTGCCCGCATGCCGGGAGCAGGGCGTGCGGCTGGTGTCCAACATGGGCGCGGCCAATCCGGCCGGCGCCGCTCAGGCGGCACTCGACATCGGCCGGGACTTGGGATGGCATGAGCTGAAATGCGCCGCCGTCGTCGGCGACGATGTGACCGACCGGGTGCGCCGGCATCCCGAGCTGCGCCTGATGGATCGCGACCTGCCGCTGGAATCGATCCTGCCCCGGTTGGCCTCCGCGAACGCTTATTTGGGCGCCGATGTCGTGCGCGATGCGCTGGCCACCGGCGCCCACGTGGTGATGACGGGCCGGGTGGCCGATCCTTCGCTGTTTCTGGGCGTGGCGCTGCATCATCACGGCTGGGGCTATGACGACCTGCCCAGGCTGGCGGCCGGCACCATCATGGGCCACCTGTTGGAATGCTCTGCCCAGATCACGGGCGGCTATTTCGCCGACCCCGGCAAGAAAGACGTTCCAAGATTGGCCGAGCTGGCCTACCCCTATGCCGATCTGTACGGCGACGGCGAGCTCTACATAGGTAAGCCCGCTGGCTCGGGCGGCCGCCTCGACCGCATGACCTGCACCGAGCAGGCGCTGTACGAGATTCACGATCCGGCGGCCTACATCACGCCCGATTGCGTACTGAACCTGGAAGGCCTGCATTTCGAAGAGCAGAACGCTGACCGGGTGGCCGTGCGCGGGTTTCACGCCGCGCCACGCACCGACAGCTACAAGGTCGTGGTCGGCTACTTCGACGGCTGGATAGGTTCGGGCGAGGTCGCCTACGCGGGCGTCAACGCCATCGCCCGGGCCCGGCTGGCGGCCGACACGGTAAAGGAAAGGTTCCGCCTCGACGGCGGCGTGGCCAGCGAGATCCAGGTCGACCTGATCGGCATCAGCAGCCTGCATGGCGACCATGCTCAAGCCCTGGCGAGCCAGCCCTACGAGGTCCGCCTGCGGGTCGCCGCGCGCTGCCCCGACAAGAAAAGCGCCCACCGGCTCGGCGACCACGTGCGGCAGTTGAACATGCAGGGGCCCTATGGCGCAGGCGGCCCGGTCAACCTGGGCGCCAAGGAGGTCATCGCCGTGGATGCCTTGCTGATTCCGCGCGGTTGGGTCACCCCGGAAGTGATTACCTTGGGAGCTTGAGCATGAGCATTCTGGTTTACGACCTCGCGCATGCGCGCGCTGGCGACAAGGGCAATACCTCGAGCATCGCCGTCATTGCTTACGACGACGACGGCTGGCGGGTGCTGCGCCAGGCGCTGACCGCCGAACGCGTCGAACAGGCCTTCGCCCATCTGGGAGCAGGGCAGGTGCGGCGCTACGAGGTGGCAAGCCTGAGGGCGCTGAATTTCGTCATCCCGAACGTGCTATCCGGCGGCGTCACGCGCTCGCTGCGCCTGGATCCGCACGGCAAGTCGCTCAGTTCGCTGATGCTGGGAATCGAGCTTCCAGGCAGCCAACCGCAATCCTGAAAGGACCCGCAATGTATCCTCCCGCTGAACCCATGGGCACCGAGGTGTTCGCCCGGCTGCCCGAATCCCTGCACTTGACCGAACAGCCCTCGACCTGGCTGGCGGCGCGGCACGTGAAGATGCACTCCTTCCTGGAAGGGCCTGCCTTCGATCGCGCCGGCAATCTGTGGTGCGTCGATCTGGCGCACGGGCGCATCCTGCGCGTGGACCCGGCAGGCAACTTCGAAGTCGTCGTCAGCTACGAAGGCGAACCCAACGGCTTGAAGATCCATCGCGATGGGCGCATCTTCGTTGCCGACCACCTCCACGGCCTCATGCTGCTGGATCCCGCAGCCCGCAGCATCCGGCCGTACCTGCAGCATGTGCAGCGCGAAGGCCTGAAGGGCCTGAACGATCTGTTCTTCGCATCCAACGGCGACCTGTATTTCACCGACCAGGGCGAAAGCGCGCTGGAGAACCCGACCGGCCGCGTCTTCCGCCTGCGCGCCGATGGCAAGACCGTGGACCTCCTGATGGACGGCCTGGCCGGGCCCAACGGCCTGGTCATGAACAAGGCCGAGAATGTGCTTTATGTGGCAATCACGCACGACAATGCGATCTATGCGCTGCGCCTGGAGCCCGGCGGCCAGATGAAGAAGGCCAGCCGTTTCATCCAGCTATCCGGCAGCACGGCCGGGCCGGATGGCATGGCCATAGACAGCGCCGGCAACCTGGCCATCGTCCATGCACAGGCAGGCACCGTATGGCTGTTCAGCCCCTTGGGTGAACCCCTCTACCGCATCCGGTCCTGCGCAGGCATGCGCACCACCAATGTCGCCTTTGGCGGCGAGGACATGCGCACCTTGTACATCACCGAAGCGGAGCAGGGCGTCATTCTGCGCGCGCGCCTGCCGCATCCCGGCAAGCCGATGTACTCGCACGGCGATTGACTCGCCTGGCACGCTCCCCATCCACGCAAAAAAAATCACTGCACACCGGAGACAACACCATGATTTCCTACCGATTGATTGCCGGGCTGGCCCTGAGCCTGGCCGCCTTCACCAGCGCGCAGGCCGCCGATGCCTATCCCGCGCGCCCCATCCGCCTGATCGCCACATTTGGCCCGGGCAGCTCCATCGACATCATTGCGCGCCTGGTTGCCAAACCGTTGAGCGAGCAGCTCGGCCAGCCGGTGATCGTCGAGAACAAGCCCGGCGCCGGCGGCGACCTGGGCACCGACCTTGTCGCCAAGTCTGCCAAGGATGGCTACACCATCGGTTTCGCGTCCGCCGGGCCGATCACGGTCAATCCCAATGCCCGCAAAAAAATGCCCTATGACGCGCTCAAGGATCTGGCGCCGGTCGCCCTGGTGGCCACGGGCCCGAACGTCATCCTGGTCAACCCTTCGATCCCGGTGACGAACCTGAAGGAATTGATCGCCTACATCAAGGCCAATCCGAACAAGGTCAATTACGCCTCGGCGGGCGTCGGCACCAGCGGCCATATCGCGGGCGAACTTTTCCAGCACCTGTCCAAGACCGAGATCCTGCACGTGCCTTACAAGGGCAATAGCGACGCCATCACCGACACCCTGGGCGGGCGCACCCAGATGGTCATCAGCGGTGTTCCGCCCATCCTGTCTTTCGTGAAGTCCGGCCAGCTGCGTGCCCTGGCCGTGGCCGACACCAAACGCTCGCCGCTGCTGCCGGACGTGCCCACCGTAGCCGAGGCCGGCCTGCCGGGCGCCGAAAGCGTCGCCTGGTACGGCATCGTGGCGCCCGCCGGTACGCCGCAGGCCATCCTGAATCGCCTTCACGACGAGATCGTCAAGGCGGTGAGCAACCCTGAAACGCAAGAGAAATTCGCCGGTCTGGGCATTGTTCCGACCGCGGACAGCCGCGAGGAATTCGGCAAGCGCATGGCGGATGAGTACGTGCGCTTCCAGCAGCTGTTCAAACAGATCAATCTGGTCATGGACTGAGGGAATCATGTCGCGCACCGTTCTCGTCACTGGCGCCAGCGGCTTGGTCGGCTCCGCTGCCGTCGACTCGTTTCTGAACGCCGGCTGGGAAGTCATCGCCGTCTCCCGGCGGCCCCCGGAAATCATCAGCCAAAGGCCGTTCACCCATTTGCCGGTTGACCTGCAGGATGCGGAGGCCTGCCGCCGCGCCTTCGAGTCCTTGCCGCAAGTCACGCATGTTTTCTATGCGGCCGTCTATGAAAAGCCCGGCCTCATTGCAGGCTGGCAGGACGCGGAGCAGATGTCCACCAACCTGAGCATGATCAGGCACGTGATCGAGCCGCTGAGCCGCAGCGGCGGGCTGCGCCATGTGACGGTGCTGCAAGGCACCAAGGCTTATGGCGTGCACCTGCACCCGATCCGCATTCCGGCGCGCGAGCGTCAGCCTCGGGACGACCATCCGAACTCTTACTGGTTCCAGGAAGACTACATTCGGGAAAGGGCCGCGCAGTGCGGCTTTGGTTGGACGATATTCCGTCCCACCATCGTGGTCGGCCCCAACGTGGGCGTGGCGATGAATACCGTGCCGGTGATCGGCGTCTATGCGGCGCTGTGCCAAGCGGAAGGCAAGCCGTTCGGCTATCCGGGGCATATTTCCTACCCGCGCGAAGCCGTGGACGTGCGCCTCATCGGCGATGCGGGCGTCTGGGCAGCTGAGAACGCGCAATCCTGGAACGAACACTACAACCTGACCAACGGCGAAGTCTTCAGCTGGCGCGATCTGTGGCCGTCGCTGGCGGAGTTCCTGTGCGTCGAAGCGGGTCCGGACCAGCCCGTCTGCCTGGCCGAATATCTGCCCAGCCGCGCGCAGTTATGGGACGAGATCGTCAAGCGGCATGGCTTGCGGCCCTTGACCATGGGCCAGATCCTGGGCGAATCCCATTTTTCCGCCGACGCCCGGTTCGGCTACGGCCTGAAAGCGCCGCCCCCTCCGGCCTTTGTCAGCACGGTGAAGATCAAGCAGGCGGGCTTCACGCAGACCTACGATACCGAAGCTTGCGTCAAGCACTGGCTTGGGGTGCTGATGGAGCGGGGGATACTTCCACCCCGCCTGGTTTGAGAGAAGGGGGGCGTGCTGCCCGCCGCTGCCCGGGGCGCAGCACGCCCCGGGAGTCCATCTTCACTCGATGCCGTATTTGCCCGGGGCGATGACGCCATTCGGGTCCAGCGCGGCTTTGATCGACGCGCAGGCAGACACGAACTCCGGCATGCGCTGGGCCTGATGGAACCCGTGGTACATGGTCGGCGCCCGGCCTACGAAGATCCCGCGCTCGGCGAACAGCTGGGCCAGCGCCCGGTAGCAGGCGTCTGCGCGGGCGGTTTCGTCGGCGTCTTCGCGGTTGTAGATGATCGCGTGGATGGCGCGGGCGAAGCGCGCGCCGCAAACGTTCGACAGCAGGTATTCCAGCCCGTGGTCGTGGCAGATGCGGCGCGCCTGCGCCTGCAAGTCGTTGACGATGTCGCCCGCGACGGGGGAGCCCGCCGACAGCCAGATCGCGCCGCCGCCCGGGCGCCAGCCCAGCATCTTCAATTCGCTGTCGGTCGGCACGCCGGTGTTGGAGTTGATGGCGATGTGCAGGGGGCCGATGTCCTCAGCTTCCTCCATGGGAATCTGGCGTCCCTTGCCCGAGGCCAGGAAATGCTGGGCGATGCGGTCGATCTGGGGCTGTACGGCGACACGGCTGGCGCCGTACACGGCGCCTGATACGGTCCAGGATCCCAGGTCATACTGCCGCCGCAGCGCGGCGCGGCCCTCGTCGGACAGCGCGCGCTTGCCGCCGTTGGCCGTGTATTCCGGGTTGGTGGCCGCCGAGGACAGTAGATACAAGTCATTGGTGGCGCGGATCAGCGTCGGCACGAAGTTGCTCAGCTTAAGCGGACGGATGCGTTCGACGATCTCCCCCAGGTCTTCGTCGTCGGGGAAGGTGAAAAAGAAGGGTTCGATATGCGGCGGCCGCGGCATGAGCCACATGCCCACGCGGGTGACGATGCCGAAGTTGGATTGAGAGAACAGACCGTCCAGCGTCGGGCCGAAGCTGTATTTGGAAACGTGCCAGTTGGGATGCGAGGACCCGGCCAGGCTGCCGTCGCCGGTGCGGATCACGTCGCCATTGCCGAGCACCACCTCCATGCCGCAGCTCATGCCGAAATGATCGGCGTAGGCGCCGCTGCCGCCGCCCTTGTCCAGGGCGTTCGCGAGGATGCTGCCCTGCGACGGGCCCGCGGTGGGCGAGATCATCAGTTTGCTTTCCCGGCGCTGCAGCTCGTCGTGCATGGCGCGGAAGCTCACGCCGGGTTCGAGCACGCAATAGCCCAGCGTCTCGTTGACTTCCAGGATGCGGTTCATGCGCCGGCCCAGGTCCACCACCACCTGGCCGGGACGGATGGGCGAGCGGGTGCCCAGGCCGATGTTTTGGCCATTGCTGATGGGATAGAGCTGAACGCGGAACCGATTGGCCAGGCGCACCAGCGTTTGCACGGCCTCGGTCGAGTCGGGATAGGCGACGGCGCCGGGGCGCACGTCGGCGCTGGGCAGCGTATGTTCGCCGTAGCGTCCGAGGACGTCGTCGCCCAGCGTGATGGCGTCCGCGCCTAGCTCGGCCGCCGCCGCATGGGCGAAATCTACGATAGGGTCATTGGAAGGCATTCGTCTTTCACCACAGAAGATCGCCGCTGCCGGCGGTTGTCGGAACCGGCGTGGCCGCCGGAGTTGGAGCGTTGGCCGCCGCCTGTGGCGGCTTGGGCCGGAAGTCTTCAAGGCCGCGCGGGGGCGGCCCGCCGGTGGCCCAGTCCAGCAACTGGACCGTGTGCGCCACGGGCACGGACGTGAAGCGCGAGATCTGCACCAGGCATCCCATGTTGCCGGCGGCGATCACGTCCGGCTGGCCAGCCGAGGCGTGGCCTGCCTTGCGCTGTCCCAGGCGGTCCGAGATGGCCGGCTCGAGAATGTTGTAGGTCCCTGCCGAGCCGCAGCACAGGTGCGATTCCGCGATGTCGCGCACTTCCATGTCCAGCTTGCCCAGCGCGCGGCGCGGCGGCCGTTCGATCTTGAGGCCATGCTTGAGCGAACAGGAGTCGTGATAGGAAACGGCCAGGCCTAGCGCCGAGCCGCTGGCGGTCAGCGGCAGGCCGGCGGCGATCTGCGCGATGTCCTGGGTGGCATCGACCACGAGGCGCACTTGCGCCGACAGTTCGGGGCGGTCGGAAAGCAGTTCTTCATAACGTTTGATAACGGAACCGCAGCCTGAGGTGGTGCTGATGATGGCGTCGATGTGCCCGGCCTGCAGCGCGGCCGACCAGCTGCGGACGGCCTGTTTCATGTGCCGCGTGGCGGCCTCGCGTCGTCCCATGTGCAGTTCGAGTGCGCCGCAGCATTGCACACCGGGTACCGCGACGACGGCGTAGCCAGCGCGTGTGAGCAGGCGCTTGGCCGAGGCGTTGATCTCGGCGCCGAGCACCGACTGGGCGCAGCCGTCCAGCAGCGCCACGCGGCGCGTCGCGTTGGCGGGCGGCTGTGGTTCGGCCTCGGCCCGCGGCGCGAACGCCGCCAGCGCGGGGGCGCTGGAGAGGGAGGCCAAAGCGCCCAGCGGCCCGCCCAGGCGGCCCGTGACGCCGCGTAGCAAGCGACCTGCGGCTGCGGCGGGACGCAGCAGCGCGGGAGTCGTCAGCACACGGGCCAGCGCTGAGCGCAGCAAGCGCTGAGTCAGCGGGCGCGCCTTGCTTTTTTCGATGTGCTCGCGGGCGCCGTCGATGATGGCGTGATACGAGACGCCGGCCGCGCAAGTGGTTTCGCACGACAGACAGGACAGGCAGCGGTCCAGATGGCGCACGGCGGCCGGGCTGGGCGCATCGCCGCTGTCCAGCATCTCGCGCGCCAGCGCGATCCGGCCGCGCGGTGAATCAAGCTCTTCGCCATCGAGCACGTAGGTAGGGCAGACCGCGGTGCAGAAGCCGAAATGCACGCAACTCTCGGTGGCGGCGCGGACCGCGTCTTGGCGGTGGATGGAGATGGTCTTGGGCATGGTGCGACGGAAGCTTGCCGGCCAGGGCCGGGATGAAGCTCATTCTGCCGTCGGGAGCTGCACGGGGCTGTACCCAGCGCGCCAGTGGACGCCGCCCAGGGCGTCATTCAGCTGCGAGTCTGCCCTTGTTTGAGCAGATTGACGGGCAATTCGCCGTATCGCTCGGAGAAGCGTCGCGTGAAGTGGGAGAGATTGTTGAAGCCGCAGGCGAAGGCGGCCTCGCTGACCGTGCGGGTCTTGCCGGCCGCCAGCAGCTCATGCGCGAGCGCCAGGCGGGCCTGCACCACGTAGGCCTCGAACGACAGCGCGGCATGTCGCGCGAACAGGCGGTGCAGGGTGCGGACCGATATGCGGCAGGCGGCGGCCACGGTTGCGGGCGACAGGTCCGGGTTGGCGATTGCCGTATCGATGTGGCGCTTCACGCCGACGAAGCTCAGTTCGGTGGAAGGGGGCGCCGCGGCGTCCGCCATGGATGAGCACTGCAGCGCGACGATTTCGATGACGGCATCCAGCAGCGTGTCGACGGTGCGGTCCTGGAGCTTGACCTCCGTATCGGTCAGCAGGCGCATGGCTTCGGTGAGCACGGGCGCGAATGGCATGTCGGCCGGCAGGCTGGCCGGCGCGCGCAGCCGCCGCATGCCTGGGGCGCGCGCGCTCAAGGCGTGGCGCGGCAACAGGACCAGCCGGCGCGAGGTCGCTTCCGGGAACGTAATGTCGAATGCGGACCCGGTGTCGAGCAGCCCGAATTCTCCCGGCCGCAGGCACAACTGCTCGTCGCCCTGGGACATCAAGGCGCTGCCCTGCAATTGCAGGCTGAGCATGAGGTGATCGCCATTGAGGCGGCTGACCTGCCGCTGGGAGCGCCGGATCATGTGCGGGGAGCTCGCGAAGTTCACGAGCCGGACTCCCGCGCGGTTCTGGCTGAACATCGTGCCCGCGAATCCGGCGTCGGGTTCGGCGCGGAATTCAGAATCGAGCACACCAGCGCAGACCGCATCCTGCCAGAACGCCAGGGCGTGCTGGCCGTGATCGTGGGTGCTCCAGTTGTGCCATTCAGGTGCCATCTCGGCTCCGGGATACGTTGCGCGCTGTCGCTGCCAGCCGCATCGGCTGGCACCTTGGGTCGTGCCCAATGTAGCGAGGCGGTGGAGAATGGGCCATTCGTGCATTCCCCAGTAACGGCGCACTAGGTTCAACGAATGGAGCGTGTGGCATGAAACGGTTTTTATCTTTGTGGGCAGGTGCTGTGCTCGCAGTGTCGGCTTGTGGCGCCGCGGCGCAAGACTATCCGGCGCGGCCCGTACGCATGATCGTGGGCTTCGCGCCTGGCGGCGGCAACGATATCCTGGCGCGCCTGATGGCCGAGCAGTTGCAACGCCGCCTGGGTCAGCCCTTCATCGTGGAGAACCGGCCGGGCGCCAGCGGCGCCATCGCCATCGGCGCGGTCAAGCGGGCCGAGCCGGACGGCTACACCCTGCTGGTGGGGCCAAGCAGCGGCATGACCGTCAATCCGGCCATCTACAACAACCTGGACTACGACCCCGTCGCCGATTTCGCGCCGATCTCCCTCGTCGGAGACATTCCGATGATCCTGACCGTCAAGGCGGACAGCTCGGCGCGCTCGGTGGCCGATCTGGTGGGCCAGGGCAACAAGAGCGGCAAGCCTCTGTTCGCGGGCTCGGGCGCCAACTCCTTCCAGCTGGCTACCGGACTCTTCGCCAAGCGCGTCGGCCTGGAAACGGAGGTGGTCAACTACAAAGGGAACTCCGCCGTGGTTGCTGCGTTGCTGGCCAATGAGATCGACTTTGCGCTGATCGACACCGCTGCCGTATTGCCGCAGATCCGCAGCGGCCGACTGAAGGCGCTGGCCGTCACGGGGGCGAAGCGCTTTACCTTGCTGCCCGACGTGCCTACCGTCGCGGAGTCCGGCGCGCCGGGCTTCGCCATGTCATTCTGGTCGTCCCTGTACGCCCCGGCGGGTACGCCGCCAGCCGTCATCGAGAAGCTGCAGACCACCGTATCCCTCGCCGTGCGCGAGCCCGCCGTGGCCAATCGTTTGCTGGAACTGGGCATCGATCCCGTAGGGAGCGCGCCGCAGGTCCTGGCCGACACCATGGCCCGGGAGATTCCGATGTATGCCGCAGCGGCGAAGGCGGCGAACCTGTCGCCTGTGCAGTAGGTGGGTGGTAGGGGGCTGCCGGAGAAAAGCCTTCAGGTTGCCGACTATGTGCCGCAATCGGCGCGCGTGGAGCCCTGGGCGCGGACCGGTCGCATCAGCACAAGCCCCACGCTTTCGCCCGTGCAATGGCTGCGACAGAAGGAGGATGCGACCTCCCACCCTGTCACTGCCGGTACCAGTACCTCCGCAGGCCTTCCTCGACGTCCAATCGGGGCTTAGCCTGTCATGCCTTTCATTCCACAACAGGAGACTGACATGGTGACGGCGAAGCGGCTGGGCGAGCCTTATGGTGTCGAGGTAACGAACGGGCAGAATGTCCTGCTCTCGGACACACGCAAGGGCGACAAAGGAGGAAACACAGGCATGCGGCCGCACGAGTTGCTTGAAAGCGCGCTCGCGGCCTGTGTCTGCATGTCCATCGACATGGCCGCGGAGCGGGCGGGCATCGCCTTGCGCGAGAGTACGGTGGATGTCGTCATCGAACGCCTGGACCACGAAACCGGATTCGAGGTCAGCTTGCGCTTCGCGGCGGCGCTGACGGCGGCGCAGCTGGATCTGGTCCGCGGGGCCGCGCAGGCATCGCCGGTCGCGCGAACGCTGGGCAAGGCGCTGCGGGTACGGCCCGCTGTCATCCTGGATGCCTGACCAGAGGGCACCGACACTTGCGGGCAGATCGCGCTTCTGCCCGCGCCTCGGCTACTGGCTGAACTCAAAGACGTAGCTATTCGCCGACCCCGCCGCGCGGTTGTACAGCGGGCACCAGCCGTTGACCGGCGCGACTTCGCAGTAGCGGTTGCGGCCAAATACCTGGGCGATCTTCCAGCCCTGGGTCTGGTCGGCGCGTTCCAGCAGGTACTGCATGCGCACACCCCGTTCCTTGCGGTCGCGCTCGTCATTGTCGACGGGGAAGCCGGGGGTGGAGGGCGTGGTGTTGCGGATCTGGGCGACGACGAAGGCGCGCGTGTCGGATTGGACGTCGACGTTGACGACGCTGCGCTCGTAGGTTTCGAGGCTGCACTTTTCGTCGCCGTTCTGGCGCGCCTGGAGCTGCGCCGTGGACAGGGAGTCTTCGGCCGCGCTGAACGGACGGTACAGCTCGGCCATTTCCTTGCAGGCGGTGGCGGTGTAGCGGTCGTGCGCGTCGCGGACCTGCCACCAGGACTTCACCGCCGCTTCGGGCGTATTGGCGTCCAGCTGCAGTTTCGGCGTGGCGGCTTGCAGCCGTTCCCAGGGTGTTTCTTCCTGCTTGGAGCAACCCGTCAAGGCGATTGCCAGGACGAGCAGTAGGGCGGGCTTGGTCACGGTACTGAATCGGGTAAACAAATCGGGGGCACCATGATAGCGCTTTCGCCGTGACGATCGTCCGTCAGCCGGGGCGCAGCGCGCGCTTGTACGCTTCCAGGGTGCTGAACATCTTGCCCGCCAAGCGGAAGTTCGCATCCGCGTAGGCGCGGGCGTTGCCGACCATGGCCGCAGTCTGCGCGGGGTTGCCGCGGATCTGCATGATGCGGTTTGCGTAAGCGGCGACGTCGCCCGGCGGCGCCAGCCAGCCGGTCTGGCCTGGTGTGACGATTTCCGGCAGCCCGCCGACATCGCTGGCGACCACGGGGCGCCGCGCCGCATAGGACTCGGGCACGACGCGCGACCAGGCCTCGGTGGCCGAAGGCACCAGCACCACGTCGGCGGCGCGGATCATTTCCGCAACATTGTTGCGATGGCCTGCGAACACCACATGCTCGGATATGCCCAGGTCGACAGTCAGTTGATGCAATGCATAGGCATAGGGCTTGGTACTGGCCGTGGGCATGCCGACCACCAGCGCAATGGCGGGCATGCCCTGGGCGCGCAGCTGCTGCACCACGCGCAGCAGGTCGGACTGGCCTTTCTCGGGGCGCAGCATGCCTATGGTGGCGATGACGCAGGCGCTGTCGGGAGCGCGCATGCCCAGAGCTTGCCGGGTGCGCAGGCGCGCCTGCGGCGTGTCGCCGGGCAGGAAGAACTCGTCGGCGGCCCATTCTCCGACCACGCTGATCTGTTCGGGGGCGGCCAGGCGCGCGGCCAGGATTTCCTGTTTGCCCAGCAGGCTGGTCGCGATGACGTGGTCGCAGCCGAGTTTCCATTCCAGCCGGCGCCGCGGCGAGGAGCGCATGGGCTTGGCGAAATGGCGCGTCCTGACGACCGCGCACAGGTCGCGGCACAGCGCGGCCGTCTTGCCGTCCGCCCGGCTGTGGCTGTCGATGATGTCGATGCGCAGCGCCTTGACGGCGCGGCGCAGCTTCAGGACCGTGGCGGGCGAGTAGGCGGAGTCGAAGGCGATGTCCACGGCGCGCAGACCGCGCTGCCGCGCTTCGCGCCCGATTTCGCTGTCCGCGGGAGCGGCAATGGCGACTTCGTAGCCGTGGCGTTGCAGCCATGCCGATTGTTCGAGGACGCGGAATTCCAGCCCGCCCAGGCTGCGTTCAGCCAACGTATGCAGGATGCGCATGATGCTCCAGGACTTTGCGGCAGGCGGCCAGCACGTCGTCGGGCGTGATGGCGTTGATGCCTTCGCGGGGATGGCGGGGAACGACTGCGGCGGAGTAGGGGCGGTCCCAGAACCACTCGGGATTGGACTCGTTGAAAACGCCGACATAGGGCACGCAGGCGCCTTGCGCGATATGCGAGGGGCCGCAATCGTTGGCCACGACCAGGCGCGCGCGCAGCATGATGGCGCTGAGCTCCGGCACGGAGCGGCAATAGGCGATCGAGAACTCCGGGCGCCGCAAGGTTTCGAGTTTGTCGCGTTCGACGGTTTCCTGTTCTCCCAGCACGAACAGGAAGCGGGTGTGCTGGCCCAGCAGGAGTTTGAGCCTCTCGGCCAGGCGCAGATAGTTCAGCAGGCTCCAGCGCTTGAACTCGCCTGAACCGCCGCCGGGTATCAGCACCACGTCGGCGCGCGGCGCTTCATCGATATGCGGGCGCGCCAGCGCCTGGAAGCAGCGCCG
Source organism: Achromobacter sp. D7-1 (assembly GCF_059760445.1). Classification (NCBI taxonomy): domain Bacteria; kingdom Pseudomonadati; phylum Pseudomonadota; class Betaproteobacteria; order Burkholderiales; family Alcaligenaceae; genus Achromobacter; species Achromobacter sp. D7-1. The sequence continues at coordinate 94,358 of NZ_JCBAMT010000014.1, forward strand.
CGCCGCGAGCTCGGCGTCGAACCCGCGATAGGACGCCAGCAGGCGCAGATTGGCCAGGCCGATGTATTCGGCAATGTTCTTGCGGTGGCAATGCGTCCAGACCAGATCGCTTACGCGCTCGTTGCGAAAGCCGAAGCGCAAGGCGGGACGGCGCAGCAGATTGAGCAGGCCAAAGCGCTCGCTGCTGTGATGCAGGCTGACGCAGACCGGGGTGTTCTTCTTTAGCGTGCGCAGATAGTCGCCGAAGGTGGCGGCGCGCACGAACTCGTCGACCCAGGGCACGCCCCGGTAAAAGCCGGCCAGGTCGTCGCGGGCGACCACCCGGATCCGCCTGGACGCCCACCAGGTTTTCAGTTGATAAAGCGCCGGCAGGGCGACGATCTGGTCGCCCAGCCGAGGCTGGCTTCTGACATAGACAACGACTTCCGGCATGGGTGGCCTCGTTTGCGCGGCAGCGATTTTTCGGGGTCCAGGGACCGCTGCCGCGCAATGTATCGATCGAGTCGAACGAATCTTTCCGAGGTCTTTTAAGGAGTGTGAAGAACATGCCGGCGCTACTGCACAAAACTAAACAACCTTTTTGGCGGTTGCCAGTTCTGCCGTAGCGGCGGACTTACTTGGAGCCACCGGTGTTGGGATATCCCGCAGGCGGCGTGGCTCCGCCGCCCTTGGTGCCGGGCACGTTGTCGTTGGCCTCGCGGTGACGGCCCTGCTTGTCGGTCGTGTGCTTGTCGGACTTGGTGTGATCGCCCTTGTTCATATTGGGCGGATTGGTCGGCGTGTTGGGCGTCGCATTCGGCGCGGGCGGTATTTGTCCGGGAGGCACGGGCTGGTTCGGGGGAACGGCAGTGCCGTCGTTGGGGGTGTTGGAGGGCGAGGTGGGCATGGCGGACTGCGCCAGCGCACCGGCCGAAGCCAGTCCGGCGGACAGGGCCAGCGCGTAGGTAAGGGCTCGGATTTTCATGAATACGCTCCTATGTGGGATAGCGGGATGCAACCCGCAAGCGCCGTGCCCATTGCCACTTGCCTGATGGGCAGCTGCGTGCATGGGAAAAATGTACCGACCGCAGTCATCGGTGCGCAGTCCAAGGCAGCAAAATCGGCGCAACCGTAGCGTCGGTGCGCGCGGCAAGGGGCGCCTCGGAGATACGGGCGCGGGCGGCGCCCGATGGGCATGGCGCTTGCTGGAGTACTTGTCCCGGATCGGCGCACAGGGTGCCGCCGCAATCGGATTTCAACGTGGGGATCGGCCCCGCACAGGAGAAACGCATGGAGCATCAAACCAATATTGTTGGCGGGCCCAAGGACTCGGCAACCGGGCCTGGCCCGGAAGTCATGGCTGCGGACACCCTGGAGGGCAACGACGTCGTCAACGCGGCGGGCGAGGGGTTGGGATCCATCAAGGACATCATGATAGATGTGCCACGCGGACGAGTCGCTTATGCGGTGTTGTCGCGGGGCGGCATTTTGGGGATGGGCGACAAGCTTTTTGCCATTCCATGGGCGGCATTGACCCTGGACACGGACCGTAAGTGCTTCATCCTGAACGTGGACAAGGAGGTGTTGAAGAACGCGCCGGGTTTCGACAAGGATGATTGGCCCAGGATGGCGGATGAAAGTTGGGCGCTGAGCGTGCACAAGTACTACAACCAGGATCCCTATTGGTAAGTCGGAAGTGATGAAGAGGGCGGCTATCGGCCGCCCTTTTTTTGCGGCAGCCATCGCCTCACGGGGTGAACTGCCCAGGCCGCAGGCACGCCGCTTGCTGATGTAGCGGACTGCTGCATCCCCTTACTTCCAGGAGTAGCGTCATGGACAAGTTCGAACGCGAAACGACGGCGCCTTCCATCGAGATTTTGAGCGAGGGTGAACTCAGGGCGCGGCGCACGCTGGAAGCCGCGCGGCGTCTGCTCGACCCTCACGCGGAGCCAGCGGCGGCGACGGTCTCGCCGGTCGAGGCCGAACTCCAGCGCTACGTCAAGGAAGCGTATCGCCGGCGCTCATACACGTACGGCTGAGCATTAGGGCTGCTGCTCGTCCCAGACAGACATGTGCCGGTATTGTTCGGCGCGCGCCAGCGTGCGGTAGAAATCCGCGCCGACGCGTACCAGCCTTTCCAGTTCCTCTGGCGGCAGCCTCGGCTGCAGCGCGACCAGGCATTCGGCATAGTTGGCCAATACTTCGGGCCAGTCATTGAAGTCCCGGTCGATCGCTGGCGTGGCGATCATTTGTGCCAATAGTTCCTCGCGATCCATATGCATGTTCCGCAGCAAGCGCACTGGTTGCAGATACGCCTGCAGGTCTGCGCATCTAGTGGGGTATCTGGTGTTCACCAGCAATCGCTGTTCCCGCTCATTGCGCCCAGGCGGCTCGGCAGATGCAGCAGGCGTCATGCCTGGCCCTGTCGTGCGTTCGGGGCGCCGCGCCGACTTACCACCCCGCCGCGTAAGCCGGCCGGCGCGGGTCCGCCCCGCCCCAGCGCACGCCGCTGTCCAGGTCATGCCTGACCATGCAAACGGCGCCGGCCCGCCAGCTGTGGCCTTGCCACCATTTGACGGTATGACCCATTTCGGCAAGTTTTTCGCCCGCGCCGCGCGCGATCATGTCTTCGATCATCAGCCGGCCCGGCATGGCGTTGTGCGGTTCGAACGACGAGGGGAAGCTGAAGCTTGCAAAGCGCGGAGCCTCGACCGCCTGTTGCACGTCCATGCCGAACACCTCCATGTTCAGGAAGGTCTGCAGCATGGCCTGGCACTGTACGTCGCCTCCGGGCGTGCCGAAAGGCATGACGTATTGGCCAGGCCGGATGGCCAGCGAGGGGTTGGGCGTGAGCCGCGGGCGGCGGCCCGGCCCGATTGCGCAGGGGTGGCCGGCCTCGGCCCAGGATTGGCTGCCGCGCCCGGAAGCGCAGATGCCGGTTCCCGGGATGACGGGGACGTTGTAGGAACCGTCGCTGGGCGTGGCTGAAAAGGCGTTGCCTTCCCTGTCCACCACCGCCACGTAGGAGGTATCCAGGCGCGGATCCGTGCGCGCCATGTCTTCGGGGCCGGCGGCGCGCAGGTCGATATCGCGCGCCTCGGGCAGCGCGCCCGCCGGCGGCATGTCCGGACCGGCGCGATCCCGGGCGATCATGGCCAGCCGCGCGCGCGCATATTCCTTGGACAGCAAGGCCGCTTGCGGCACTTGGGCATGGCGCGGATCGGCGTAGTGCACCTCGCGGTCGGCAAAAGCCAGTTTGATGGCTTCGGTCAGCAGATGCACATAGGGGGCGGAGTTGTGGCCCAGGCCGCGCAAATCGCAGGGCTCAAGAATGTTCAGCATTTGCAGCAGCGAGGGTCCCTGGCACCAGAAGCCGCAGCTGTGCACCTGCGTACCGTGGAAGTCGGTGGACAGCGCCGGATCGACTTCGACGGAAAAGCCGCGCAGGTCCTCGTGGGTGATCAGCCCGCCTGCTTCCTTGTGATACTTGACGATGGCCGCGGCGATGTCGCCTTCGTAGAACGCGCGGCGGGCGGCGGCCAGGCCGGCCTGCCGGCCGTCGCCGCGATGGGCGCGTTCTTCGTCGGCCATGTACTGGATGCTGCGCGCCAGGTCGGCCTGGCGGAATATCGATCCCGCCGCTGGCGGCTTGCCGCCAGGCAGGTAGATCGCGGCGCTGGAAGCCCAGCGGGCGTAGTTCTTTTCGTTTTCGGCCAGCACCTCGGCCATCAGCGGGTACATGACGAAGCCCTCGCGCGCCAGCCGGATGGCGCCGGCCGCGACCTCGCCGAAGCCCATGGTGCCGAATCGTTCCAGCGCGGTGATCCAGGCGTCGGGCGCGGCCGGAATGACGGTGCGCAGCACGCCTGCCGGGATCGTGCCGGCGTGTTTTTCCAGGAAGGTCTCCAGGCGTGCGGCCTTGGGCCAATAGCCCAACCCGGAAATGCTCCACACCTTGCGGGTCTTGGCCTGGTAGACCAGGATGGGCGCGACGCCGCCGAAGTTGACGATGTCGCTCTGAACCACGCCCAAGGCGATGCCCGCCGCCACGCCGGCGTCGACGGCGTTGCCGCCCGCCTGGAGTACGTCCATGCCGGCCTGCGTGGCCAGGTAGTGGCCGGCCGAGATCATGTGGTTCAGGCCGGCCAGCGCGGGGCGCATGGAAGAGGGGGCGCTGCCGGCGGTCAAGTCGGGGGCGTGGGGGGAATTGGACATCGAGGTCTCCGGTCGGAACAGGTTGCTGCTGGCCTGCGCGGGTTCAAAAGGTCATTGCGGCTTGATGCCCAGCTTTTGCGTCACGTCTTGCCAGCGCTTGAACTCGGATTGCAGATAGCTGCGGAATTCGTCGGGGGAGCTGCCTTCCACCATCACGTCGCGCGCTTCCATGGCGGCGCGCACGTCGGCGCTGGACAAGGCGGTCTTGGTGGCTTTGTACAGGCCATCGACGATCGCGGGCGGCGTGCCCTTGGGCAATAGCAAGCCGTACCAGGAACCGCCGACCAGGTTCGGATAGCCGCTTTCCTTGGCGGTGGGAATCTCGGGCGCCCGGTCCAGGCGCTGGTCGCTGAAGATGGCCAGCGCCTTCAGCTTGCCGTTGCGGATGAAGGGCAGCGTGGTGCCCGGCGTGTCCAGCGTGTACTGCACCTGGCCGGCCATGACGTCGTTGAGCAGCGCCGCGCTGCCCCGGTAAGGCACGTTCGTGGTCTTGATCCCGGCATCCATGTTCAGCTGCTCGGAGAAGAAGAAGTTGGCGGTCATGATGCCCGGCGAGGCATAGTTGACCTCTCCGGGGCGGCTGCGCGCGTACTCCACCAGTTCAGGCAGCGTGTTGGGCGGGAACCCCGGGTTGGCGACCAGGATAAAGGGGCCGCCGCCGATGCGGGTGACCGGGATCAGGTCGTTCATGGGGTCGTAGGGCAGGTCCTTGACCGTGAGCGGCGCCCCGGTCAGCGGCGATGCCGTGGCGAACAGCACGGTGTAGCCGTCGGGCTCGGCCCGCACGACCTGCTGGGTCGCGATGGTGCCGCTGGCGCCGGCGCGGTTCTCGACCACGACGGGCTGCTTGAGTTCCTGGCCCAATTGTTGCGCCAGCATGCGCGCCACCGTGTCCGTGCCGCCGCCGGGTGGGTATCCGACGATCAGGCGTATCGGCTTGGCGGGCCATGCCTCGGCCAGCGCCGCGACCGGGTGTGCGGCGGCCAGCAGGCCGGCCAGGCCGCACAAGGCTGCGAGAGCGCGGCGGCGTGTAGGCAGAATGGCGAGTGCTCGAACAATCATGGATATCTCCTGGACTCTTCTTGCTGGCCGAGGCCCTGGCGGTCCCCGGCTGTTGTCGGATCGTGCGCGGCCCCAAGCCGAATCGGCCCGGCTGCGGCGGCGCAGCCGGGCCGTGGCGCCTTACTTG